>NZ_CAWNYS010000356.1:0-19516 GCF_963878295.1 Aeromonas sp. HMWF014
CAGGCACCCAACATTGAAAGCCCGCTCAGATGAGCGGGCTTTTTTATTGGCTGATATTGGCATACCAAGAGCCATTTTGCTGCTTATCGCCCTATAACTAATTGTTTCATATCGCCTCAGTTCAAACCGCAAGGTGGGTTCGATCCCGTGCTTGCTGACGTAATAATTGCTATCTCATGCTGGTTTGTTCATTTTGCTCCCCATTTGACCCTCTTTCACCGAAACCCGGCGGCAAGCCTGCAATTAGAGTTGTATCTGCTTCATAACTCGGTAGAGTAAAGGGCATCTTGAGTTGGCCTGTACCCTCTCTTTCTTTTCTCTCTGGTACGAGCCTAACTTGCCTGCTTTTATCAACCTTTAGTCAGTGGTATCGATATGGAACCAGTAAACAAGTCCACCTTCAGCGATGTATTGGAATATGTGCGTATGTCCCGTCGCCAGAATAAACTCAAGCGCGAGATAGCCGACAACGAGAAGAAGATCCGTGATAACCAGAAGCGGGTACTGTTGCTTGACAACCTGAGCGACTATATTAAGCCGGGTATGAGCATAGATGAGGTTCAGGCCATCATCGCCAACATGCGTATCGACTATGAAGAGCGTGTCGACGATCACATCATCAAGAATGCCGAGCTGTCCAAAGAGCGTAAAGATCTGAGCTCCAAGCTCAAGGCCATGAGCTCCAGTAAATAGACCAGCCTCGCTGCTACCTGAAAACACCGGCTTTTGGCCGGTGTTTTGTTTTCCGCCATCAGCTCGGATCTTTTCGCGCACCACAACAATCGGCTCCCCTTTTTATAATCGCCCTGTTACCATCACTATAAAGCGGTCAATAGTTTTCAAACCATTGACTTAAAAAGACTAAGCTTGAGTGAAACACAATAAATTGCGCAACCATGGTGGGGCTGATATGGGCGCATCAGAACAGACGGATTTGAACAACGTGGCATCTCAGGATTCATCCGTCCCACGCGCGGACGGCAAGTACAAGCGCAAACGTCGTCCCTGGTGGCGCTGGTTGTTCTGTTTTCTCTTTTTGCTGTGCCTGGCTGCTGTGATCGCCCTGGTTGGCTATGAGATGCAGACGTCCAGGCTGCAGTCGCAGGAGATCTCTCGCTATGCTGCCAAGCTGACCTATCAGGTCGAGCCGGGTCCCAGCAAACAGATAGCCTTCCCCGACGATGGCCCCTTCGACAAGCGGCTCGGTTACGTGCTGCTACCCATGATGCAAGAGCGCTTGCTGCAACGGGGTTATCAGGTCAGCGAGCAGGTGCATTTTTCCGATGCACTTTATGACTACGCCAGTCGTGGCTTCTTCGTTCCCTATACAGAGAAGGTTCAGGCCGGACTGACGCTGCATGACTGCCGGGCCGAGCCCTTCTATCAGTTCAAATATCCGACCCACTATTATCCGGATTTTGCTTCCATCCCACCGCTGGTCATACAGTCGCTGCTGTTCATTGAGAACCGTGATCTGTTGAGCAACGAGCAACCGCTGGCGAACCCTGCGGTAGATTGGCCCCGTTTTGCCAAGGCGGCCATGTCCCAGGTCGGCAAGGCGCTGGATATGCAGGATCAGTCCGCTGGCGGCAGCACCTTGGCCACTCAGGTCGAGAAGTATCGCCACTCACCGGACGGTCTGACGCTGTCTCCCACCGAGAAGATCCGCCAGATGGCCTCGGCCAGCGTGCGTGCCTATCGCCTGGGTCCCAAGACGCTGGAGGCTCGCAAGCTGGTAGCCTGGGCCTACCTCAACTCGGTACCGCTCTCCGCCGCCCCCGGCTATGGCGAGGTGCATGGCTTGGGTGATGGCCTCTGGGTCTGGTTTGGTGCCAATGTGGACGAGGTCAATCGTCTGCTGGATCCGGCCCGCAACCAGGATGCGCCACTTGCAGAGCAAGGGCTTGCCTTGCGTCAGGTGGTCTCGCTGATGATTGCTCACCGTCGCCCCTCCTACTATCTGGCACAGGGACGTGATGCACTGGCGACCCTGACCGACAGCTATCTGCGCCTGTTTGTGCAGGAGGGGATGATCACGCCGCCATTGATGGAGGCTGCTCTCAAGGCCAAGATCGGTTTCCGCGACTTTCTGCAGTCCCCCGCGATGACCAAGGTCAACAACAACAAGGGTCTGCAGGTCGCGCGCACTCGCCTGAGCCGTCAGCTCGGGGTGCAGTTGTATGATCTGGACCGGATGGATCTGACCGCAGACACCAGCCTTAACATGCCGCTGCAAAACGAGATTTCTCGCTACCTGCAACAGCTGGCAGACCCCGCTATCGCTGCCCAGGTCGGTCTGTTTGGTGAGCGCCTGCTCTCGCCGGAGAAGACGGGGGACGTGCGTTACAGCTTCACCCTGTTCGAGAGGTCGCCGGAAGGCTTCAAGGTACGGGTGCAGACTGACAACACAGATCAGCCGTTCGATATCAACGAGGGCAGCAAGCTGGAGCTGGGATCTACCGCCAAGTTGCGGGTACTGACCACCTATCTGGAGATAGTGTCCGAGTTGCACGATCGCTATGCGGACATGTCGGCGGAGAGCCTGCGCAAGATCGAGGTATCAAATCAGGACAACATCAGTCGCTGGGCTGTCTCCTATCTGATGACTGCCAAGGACAAGAGCCTGCCACCTATGCTGGAGGCTGCGCTGGATCGCAAGTATTCCGCTAGTCCGAACGAAGGTTTCTTCACCGGAGGTGGCATGCATACCTTCAACAACTTCCGTCGTGAGGATAATGGTCGCATTCCCGCGATCCGTGATGCACTGCGCGAGTCCATCAACCTGCCGTTTGTGCGGCTGATGCGCGATATCGTGCGCTACAGCCTCTATCGGGAGGGCAACCGTGCCCAGCTGCTCAAGGATGACAAGGATCCGCGCCGTACCGAGTATCTGGCCAAGTTCGCCGATAAAGAAGGCCAAACCTATTTGCTGCGCTTCTGGCGTAAGTATCGTGGCAAGACCCCCGAGGAGCAGCTGGATACCTTCCTGGATGGTCTCAAGCCGAGCGCGGTGCGTCTGGCTGCGGTTCACCGCTACCTGATGCCGGAAGCTGATGAAGCGGCTTTTGCTGCCTTCCTGGCCAAGCGCCTGCCGCGTGACAAGCTGAGCGACCGGCGGATAGAGCAGCTCTATACCAGCTATGGTCCCGGCAAGTATTCGCTGCCGGATCAAGGCTACATAGCCCGTGTTCACCCGCTGGAGCTGTGGCTGCTCTCCTACCTCAAGGAGTTCGACAAGGCGACCTTTGCCGATGCGGTCGAAGCCAGCCGTGACGAGCGCCAAGAGGTATACAGCTGGTTGTTCAAGACCCGTCACCGCAGTGCCAGGGACAGCCGTATCCGCACCATGCTGGAGGTCGAGGCCTTCCTCGACATTCACCAACGCTGGGCCAGAGTGGGCTACCCGTTTGATCACCTGGTCCCCTCGCTGGCGACTGCCCTGGGTAGCTCTGGTGACAGACCCGCAGCACTGGCCGAGCTGATGGGGATCATCCAGAACGGGGGTATTCGTGCGCCGACCCTGCGTATCGAGCACCTCTCGTTCGCCAAGGGAACGCCGTTCGAGACAGCGTTTGAACCACTTCATACCGAAGGCACCCGGGTGCTGCCGGCCGAGGTCGCGACCGCGTTGCGCAATGCGCTGTCGCAGGTAGTGGAAGGGGGAACGGCAAGACGCATCGCCGGAGCCTTTGCCCTGCCGGATGGTACAGTCCTGCCGATGGGAGGCAAGACGGGCACGGGTGACAACAGGATCGAAACGGTCGGTCGTTATGGCAACGTGACCAGCTCGCTGGCACGCAACCGCACCGCGACCTTTGTCTTCTTTCTGGGGGAGGATCACTTCGGTACGCTGACCGCCTATGTGCCGGGCAGCCAGTCTGATAAGTTCCGCTTCACCTCTGCCCTGCCGGTACAGGTGCTCAAGGGGATGGCGCCACTGCTGATGCCTTATCTGCACCCCGGTACCCATACCCAGTGCATCGCGAGCAACTAGCGCGCAAAGTAGTATAAGAAACGGGGCCAATGTGGCCCCGTTTTATGCTGTGTCGATTGTTGCTCTCCATGCGGCGTGAGCCATCACTTACAGCAGGTTTTCGATTTCACCGCGCAGGTACTGGTACATTTCGCGATAGGCGACGGGCGGTTTGTTCAGTTCCCGTTCCTTGTTGGCGGAACGGATCAGCTGACGCAGCTTCTGGCGGTCCAGCTCATGAAACTGGGACATCAGCTCGTTCAAGGCGCTGTCACCCTCGCTGATCAGGCGCTCACGCCACTGCTCCAGACGATGCAGGCGGGCATTCACGGTGGAGTGGCGGTTCTTGATGATGGAGAGCGCTTCTTCGATCGGTTCGATATCACGGCTGCGCATCAGACGGCCGATGAACTGTAAATGGCGACGGAAGGACTCATCTTTCTTGGGCTTGAGTTTGCGGCCCAGCTCGACGGCATCTGCAAGCTCTTCATCCAAAGGGATTTTTTCCAGCTCGCTGTGGCTCAGGGCGACTATCTCCGCGCCCAGTTTCTGCAGCGCTTCCGCATCGCGCTTGAGCTGGGTCTTGCTGGGGCCCCAGTCTTCCAACTCGTTGTCGTCTTGATATTGACTCATCGGTCTCTTGATTCCTGTCATTCACGTTGGTGGATATGTTACCAGCTTCTCCCGCTGGGCGCAGGGGTCTGATATGCTTAGCCCCCTTTCCTTCCTTCATACAGATGTGAGTTATGGATCAGCAAGACCAAATTCGCCAGGATCAAGCCGATCTCGAGGCCGTCGTTGCCGAGGCACTGGAGATAGCCAAGGGACTGGGGGCCTCGCTGGCCGAAGTCTCCATCAGCAAGCAGACCGGGTTGTCGGTGAACACCCGCGGTTGTGAACTGGAAAGTATCGAATTCAACAAGGATGGTGCCCTTGGCATTGCTGTCTATCGAGATGGCTGCAAGGGATCTTCCTCGACAACCGATCTGGGTAAGCCCGCCATCCGCGCCGCCGTCGAAGCCGCCATGGAGATAGCCCGCCACACCTCGCCCGATGACTGTGCCGGCCTGGCTGATGCTGGCCTGCTGGCCTGGGATGCCCCCGATCTGCAACTGTGCCACCCCATAGAGCTGGATCCACAGCGCGGCATCGAGCTGGCCATCGAGTGTGAGCGACTGGCGCTCGGTCGTGATGCCCGCATCAAGCATTCCGACGGGGCCGGTTTTTCCAGCCACCTCGGCATCAAGGTCTATGGCAACAGCCACGGCTTCGTCAAAGGCTATGCGGCGTCACGCAACTCCCTGAGCTGTGTGCTGATCGGCGAGCAGGATGGCGACATGCAGCGGGATTACGGCTACTCCTCCAGCCGTACTCTCGACGGGCTCTGGAGCCCGCAGCGTATCGCTGACGAGGCGGTGGAACGCACCGTCTCCCGCCTCGGCGCTCGCAAGATCTCCACCCGTCATGCTCCCGTGCTGTTTCACCCCGACACGGCTGCCGGCCTGTGGGGCCATCTGGTGATGGCCATCAGCGGTGGCAACCTCTATCGCAAGTCGAGCTTCCTGCTGGACAAGCTGGGCAAGCAGATCCTGCCCGAGTGGCTCACTATTCAGGAGTTCCCCCACCTGCTGGGCGGGCTGGCCAGTACGCCGTTCGATGGGGAAGGGGTCCGCACCCGCGACATGGACATAGTACGCAACGGCGAGCTGATGAGCTGGCTGCTCACCTCCTACTCGGCCCGCAAGCTGGGACTGACCACCACGGGCCATGCCGGTGGTATCCACAACTGGCAGGTCTCCAGCACGGGTCAGAATTTCCAGGAGATGCTCAAGGAGTTGGGCACTGGCCTGCTGGTGACCGAGCTGATGGGGCAGGGGGTCAATATCGTCAATGGCGACTACTCCCGTGGCGCCGCCGGCTTCTGGGTCGAGAATGGCGAGATTGCCTACCCGGTTGAGGAGATCACCATAGCCGGCAATCTGACCGAGATGTTCAGCCATATAGTGGCGGTGGGCAGTGACGAGGATGAGCGCTCCAGCCTCAAGACCGGCTCCGTGCTGGTCGAAAACATGAAGCTGGCGGGCCATTGATCCCCTCTTGGTTCGCTCTGAACTGATGCAATGAAAAAGGCCCCCTCGCCAACGCGAGGGGGCCTTTTTATCAGCCTGCGATCAGGGCGCTATCAGCCCTTGATGCGTTCGATGCGGCCACCCAGGGCCTGCAGCTTGTGCTCTATGTCTTCGTAGCCACGGT
Organism: Aeromonas sp. HMWF014; assembly: GCF_963878295.1. Lineage (NCBI taxonomy): Bacteria > Pseudomonadati > Pseudomonadota > Gammaproteobacteria > Aeromonadales > Aeromonadaceae > Aeromonas > Aeromonas sp. HMWF014. Next base: position 6,227 of record NZ_CAWNYS010000356.1, read on the forward strand.
CGATGTGATAGATACGGTCGACTATGGTGGAGCCTTCGGCCACGAAGCCGGCCAGTACCAGACTGGCGGAGGCGCGCAGGTCGGTCGCCATCACCTGGGCACCCTTGAGTTGCTCGGTGTCACGGCAGATGGCTACATTGCCCTGCAGTTCGATGTCTGCGCCCATTCGTACTAGTTCCGGTACGTGCATGAAGCGATTCTCGAAGATGGTCTCTGTGACCATGCCGGTACCCTTGGCGACGGCGTTCAGCACGGTGAACTGTGCCTGCATGTCGGTCGGGAAGGCCGGATAGGGGGCTGTCTTGATGGTGACAGGCTTGAGGGTACGACCCGTCATGTCGAGGCTGATCCAGTCAGCACCCTTCTCGATCAGTGCACCCGCTTCTTCCAGCTTGACCAGCACGGCTTCCAGCAGGGAGGGATCTGTCTTGCGGCAGGTGATCTTGCCGCCGGTAACCGCTGCGCCCACCAGGAAGGTACCGGTTTCGATGCGGTCAGGCTGCACGCTGTAGTCGCCACCGTGCAGGCGCTCGACGCCATCGATGGTCAGGGTGTCAGTGCCTGCGCCCTGGATTTTGGCGCCCAGGGTGATGAGGAAGTTGGCCAGATCGACCACTTCCGGCTCACGGGCGGCGTTTTCGATCACGGTGCGACCGTCAGCCAGGGTGGCTGCCATCATCAGGTTCTCGGTACCGGTGACGGAGACCATGTCCATCAGGATGTGAGCACCCTTGAGGCGACCATCGACACGGGCCTTGATGTAGCCATCTTCGATGGTGATCTTGGCACCCATCAGCTCCAGACCGTGGACGTGCAGGTTGACCGGACGGGCACCGATGGCGCAACCGCCGGGTAGGGAGACGTCGGCGGCACCGAAACGGGCGGCCAGCGGGCCCAGCGCCAGGATCGAGGCGCGCATTGTCTTCACCAGATCGTAGGGGGCGACGTGGTTGTTCACTGCACCGGTCAGCACGGTCACGTTACCGTTGACCTTGGTGGTGGCGCCCAGCATCTCCAGCAGCTTGATGGTAGTACCCACATCTTTGAGGCGCGGCACGTTGGAAAGGTGGATCTCCTCATCACACAGCAGAGTGGCGAACAGGATAGGCAGGGCGGCGTTTTTGGCGCCAGAGATGGTCACTTCGCCGTTGAGAGTACAACGACCATCAATTTTAAATTTGTCCATTTACTTAGATACCAAATCAGGAGGGCAATAGGAATTTACGTTCGCGCTTCCACTCGGCATCGGTAAAGGCCTTGATAGAGAGTGCGTGAATGGCATTGCTGGCGATCTTGTCCATCAGCGGGGCATAGATGGCCTGTTGCTTCTTGACCCGGCTCATACCGTCAAACATGTCACCGACGGCGATCACTTGGTAGTGACTACCGTCCCCTTTGACATGGACTTCGGACAATGGCAGAGCCTCGAGGAGTATCGCTTCAATTTCAGAGACTTGCATTATGCGTCCTCAGTTGTGAGCGGGGTTGACTGAAACAGCCCGGCCACCCCGTACAGGTTGGCCAGGGTATAAAAATCAGTGGAGGCGCCCACCAGTTGCGGTGTGGCGCCTCGTGCCAATGCGGCCTTGGCCCATTTGACCAGCAGGGCCAGCCCGGCGGAGTCCAGAGTGGTGACCTCACCCAGCTCGAGCCGATCTTCCTGCCACCAGTCGGCGCGGTGTTGCCACAGTTCAACGACCTGGGGGGCCTGCAGCTCGCCGCTCAGTCTCATGACTTAATGACCAGCGGCTTGGCATTGTGGGCGCGCAGCTGGGCGATCACTGCATCTATGCCGTTCCGGCGAATGAGGCCGCCCAGCTCGTTCTGCTTGGCAGAAAGCAGGCTGATCCCTTCGGCGACCATGTCGAAGGCTTTCCATTCGCCGGTCTTGTTGTTCTTGCGTAGCTTGAATTCGAGGAATATGTCCGGTTTGCCGGCCTCTTTCACGCTGACGTTGACTGCGGTGATGTTGCTGTCACCCGGCGTATTGCCCGGCTCGATCTTGATGGTCTGTTTGTCGAAGTGGGCGAGCGCATCTGCGTATGAGCTCACCATGTACTCGGTGAATACCTCGACGAAGGCGTCACGCTGGGCCGGGGTGGTCTGCTTGATCTGGTTGCCGAGCACCTTGTAGGCGGCGAAGCGGTTGTCCACGTAGGGCAGCAGCTCTTCACGTATGATGACCCGCAGGTGATCCGGATTGCTCTTCACCAGGGACTTGTCCGCCTTCAAGCGGGCAAAGGTCTGCTTGGCGGCTGCGTCCACCAGAGCATAGGGATCGGTAGCATTGGTGGCGTGAGCGACCAGGGAAAACAGCATGCTGGTCATCAGGCCCAGCAGCAGGGCGATCTTCTTGAACATGGTTACTCCTTACTTGGTGTCGGAAGACTGGCTGTAGAGGAATTTGCCAATCAGTTCTTCCAGCACAATGGCGGATTTGGTGTCTTCAATCATGTCGCCATCCTTGAGCATGCTGGTCCCCATCTCCTCGTCGGTGAAGCCCGGCATCAGGCCAATGTACTGTTCCCCAAGCAGCCCCGAGGTCAGGATGGAGAGGGTGCTGGTTTCGGAAAACTCACCGGCACTCTTTTGCATCTGCATGGAGACGACAGGCACCTGGTTTTTGGTGTCCAGAGTGATGTCGCTGACCCGACCGACGACGACGCCACCGACCTTTACGGGTGAACGTACTTTCAGGCCGCCGATATTATCGAAATGGGCGCGCAGGGTATAGGTTTCTCCTTCCGGTTTGAAACTCAACCCTGCTACTTGCAGTGCCAACGCCAGAATGGCACCGATGCCGGCCAGCATGAAGGCGCCAACCAGGAATTCTACTTTGCTGAACTTCATCTTTACCTTATCCAAACATGACTGCGGTGAGTATAAAATCCAGGCCGAGCACGGCCAGGGAGGAGTGGACCACGGTACGGGTTGTGGCCTGACTGATCCCGGCCGAGGTCGGCTTGGCATCATAACCGTTAAAGAGCGCAATCCAAGTGACAACCAGTGCGAAGATCACGCTCTTGATCGCCCCTTGCATGATGTCATCCTGCCAGTCGACGGAGGCCTGCATGGCGGACCAGAAGCCCCCTTCGTCAACCCCCAGCCAATCCACACCGACCAGCTTGCCGCCGAAGATGCCGATCAGGCTGAACATGAAGGCCAGCAGCGGCATGCTGATGACCCCGGCCCAGAAACGGGGAGCCACCACCCGGCGTAGCGGGTCCACCGCCATCATCTCCAGGCTGGAGAGCTGCTCGGTGGCCTTCATCAGGCCAATTTCAGCTGTCAGGGCCGAACCGGCGCGGCCGGCAAACAGCAGTGCCGTCACGACCGGGCCCAGTTCCCGCAACAGTGAGAGGGAAACCAGCGGGCCCAGGCTCTGCTCGGCGCCGAAGTCCTTCAATACGTTGTAACCCTGCAACGAGAGCACCATGCCGATGAAGAGACCTGATACCAGTATGATGGCAACGGACTGTACGCCCACCACATACAGCTGCTGAAGCAGCAGGGGGAAGTGCTTGCGCGGCTCGGGTTTGCCCGCCAACGCATGAAACAGCATGATGGTCGCGCGGCCGATGGAGCTGATGACACGCACTCCGACCCGGCCCAGCTTGCTTACTTGGCTTATCAACATCACAGATCCTGTAGCAGGTCGCCTGCCGGAAAATGGAACGGAACAGGACCGTCGGGCAATCCTTGCAGGAACTGCTCGACTTCGGGATTGTGCTCCTCGCGCAACTGATCCGGCGTGCCGTGTGCCACCACCTTGCGGTTGGCGATGATATAGGCGTAGTCGGCTATGCTCAGCACCTCTTTCACGTCGTGGGTGACGATGACGGAGGTGATGCCAAGGGCATCGTTCAGTTCCTTTATCAGTTTGACCAGCACCGCCATTGTGATGGGGTCCTGGCCGACGAACGGCTCGTCATACATGATGAGGTCCGGGTCCAGCGCGATGGAGCGTGCCAGCGCTGCGCGGCGGGCCATGCCGCCGGAGAGTTCGGACGGCATCAGTTTCGCTGCGCCACGCAGACCGACTGCCTGCAACTTCATCATGACGATGGTGTGGATCAGCTCCTCCGGCAGGCCGGAGTGCTCCCGCAGCGGGAAGGCCACGTTGTCGTAGACCGTCATGCCGGTAAACAGGGCGCCGCTCTGAAACAGCATGCTCATCCGCTTGCGCACCTCGTACAGGCGGGAGCGGGAGAGGGTGGGAATATCTTCCCCGTCAAACAGGATATGACCGGACTCAGGTTTGAGCTGGCCGCCGATCAGCCGCAGCAAGGTGGTCTTACCTATGCCGCTGGGGCCCATGACCGCAGTGACCTTGCCACGGGGAATGGTCAGGTTGATCCCGTCGTATAACAGCCGATCTCCGTGACTGAAGGTCAGGTCGGAGATGGTGATCAGGTCATTGTTCAAACAATTGTCCATCCGGTGTAAATGAAGAGCGAATTTTATGGGCTAGTCTAGGTCTAAGCAACAGCAAGGAACAACTATTGAACAGCTTGGCTTCCCAAAAGCGCGACAGTTTTTTGTAACCAATTGTGCTTCTTTTTGGACCGAGAAGTATCCGATTCGCTTATCTCGACAGACTTTTTTATAATCCCGCAGCAAATTTCGGCCCGGAGCTGTGCCTTCTATGTCTGTAAAGTCTGAAAAAGTGTCTGAACTGTTCGATTTTCGTCGCAGCGCCCGTACCGTGCTGGACATTGAAAAACAAGCGATTGATGGACTCTATCAGTACCTGAATGATGCCTTCGATCAGGCATGCAATCTGGTGCTGCGCTGCAGTGGCAAGATAGTGGTCACCGGCATGGGCAAGTCAGGTCATGTCGGGAGCAAGATTGCCGCCACCCTGGCCAGCACCGGTACCCCCGCCTTCTTCCTTCACCCTGGCGAAGCCAGTCATGGGGATCTGGGGATGATTTCGAGCGGGGATCTTATCATCGCCATTTCCAACTCGGGCGAGAGTGACGAGATCCTGGCCCTGCTGCCGGTGCTCAAGCGCCGTGGCATCCAGTTGATCTGCATGACAGGCAACCCTGCCTCCACCATGGCTAAGGAAGCGAACGTGCACCTGTGCGTGCGGGTCGAGAAGGAAGCGTGCCCGCTCGGGTTGGCGCCCACCTCCAGCACCACGGCCACGCTGGTGATGGGGGACGCATTGGCGGTTGCCCTGCTGGAAGCCCGCGGTTTCACTGCCGATGACTTCGCCCTTTCTCACCCGGGCGGGTCGCTGGGCAAGCGGCTGCTGCTGCGGGTCGGCGATCTGATGCACCGCGGCGAGCTGTTGCCCCAGGTGGGGATAGATGCCACCATCAGCCAAGCGCTGCTGGAAGTGAGCCGCAAGGGGTTGGGGATGACGGCGATCGTCGACGCAGCTGGCCAGCTGGCTGGACTCTTTACCGATGGTGACCTGCGCCGCATTCTGGATCTGCAAGTGGATATCCATCACACCCCGATCGCCAAGGTGATGACGACCAACTGTGTTACCGTAGGACCCGAGATGATGGCGGCAGAAGCTGTCAAACTGATGGAAACCAGGAAAATCAACGGATTACTGGTGGTGAATGAGGACAAGCGCCTGCTGGGTGCCTTCAACATGCACGACCTGCTGAAAGCCGGAGTAATTTGATGCAAAACGTACCGACCCTCTATGGTCCGGTGACGCGCAGCCAGTATGACAGGGCGGCGCAGATCCGCCTGCTGGTGTGTGATGTGGATGGTGTTCTCTCCAATGGCCTCATCTACATGGGCAATGATGGCGAAGAGCTGAAGACCTTCTGTACCCGCGATGGTGCGGGCATACGGGCGCTGCTAAATGCCGGGATCGAGATCGCCATCATCACGGGGCGCAACTCCCGCATTGTCAGCGATCGGATGAAGAGCCTGGGTGTGCAGCATCTGGTGCAGGGGGCGGATCAGAAGCTGCCCCACTTCGAAGCACTGCTGGCCAGGCTGGGACTGACGCCGGAACAGGCCGCCTATATGGGGGATGACACCATAGATCTGCCGGTGATGCAGGCCTGTGGCCTCGGCATCGCTGTGGCCGATGCCCATCCACTGGTGCTGAGTCGTGCCGATATGGTGACCCGTCTTGGCGGTGGCATGGGTGCTGTGCGCGAGGTGTGCGACCTCATACTGCAGGCGCAAGAGCTGGGTGACTATCAGCCAGAGGCCTCGGTATGAGCAGACAGACGCTGCTGTTCGCCCTGCTGTTTTTGGTGGCGCTGGCCGCCTGGCAGCTCGGCGATATCGAGCTGGTGCCGGAGCCGCCCACCGAGGTTGAGAACTATCAGCCGGACTTCACCGCCAAGAATCTGGTCACCACCCGCTTTGACGCCGATGGGCGGCGCACCGAGCGGCTGGAGTCCGAGTATGCGGAGTATTACCAGATCCTCGAACAGGCCACCTTCAACAAGCCGGTGGTCTACATGTTTGACAAGCAGGGTGAGGCCGAGTGGAGAGTCACGGCCGATACCGGCGTACTCAACACAGATGACAATGTGATCCTGCGGGACAAGGTGCATCTGGACGGTCTGCTGCCCACCTCCTTCATCTCCACGCTGGATACCCCCTATCTGGAGCTGGATCTGGTGACCCAGAACGTGAGAAGCAATCAAAAAGTCAGCATAGTAGGTAAGGATTTCCAGACCGAGGGCGTTGGCCTGAAGGGTCATCTGGAACGTCAATATTTTGAATTACTGGATCAGAGCCATGCCATCTATTTCAATGAAAAACGTTAATCTGGCCCTCGCGGCCCTGCTGCTGTGCGGCACCGTGAGTGCCAAAGAGTCCGACTTTGCCGAGAAAGTCTACGTCGATGCCGTCAAGCAGGTGGCCGAGATGCAGGACAACCGTATCACCTTCGAGCAGAATGTGACTATCAATCAGGGCACCATCCAGATCAAGGCTGACAAGGTGGTAGTGACCCGTTCCGGCGAGAAAGGGGCCGAGGTGATGACCGCCTACGGCAAACCTGCCACCTTCTTCCAGATCCTGGATAATGGCAAGCCGGTCAATGCCCATGGCAACAGCATTCGCTACGAGCTGAAGAACCGGCTGGTGACCATCACCGGCAACGCTCAACTCAAGCAGGAAGATAGCGTGGTGAAAGGTGAGCTGATCCGCTACGACATCAACAAGCAGAAGATGATTGCTGAAAGCAAAGGTGGGCAGCAGCAAGTCAGGACTGAGTTCCTGCCAGCTCAGGTAGAGAATTTCGACAAGCCAGCCGATCAGAAGAAGCAGGGAAAATAAGCTATGGCAGTGTTGAAAGCAGTCGGCCTGCAAAAAAGTTACAAGCGCCGCATGGTGGTCAGCGATGTGAGCCTGGAAGTGGGTACCGGCCAGATCGTCGGGTTGCTAGGTCCGAATGGCGCCGGAAAGACCACCTCCTTCTATATGATAGTGGGGCTGGTGCAGAGCGATGCCGGTCTCATCACCATAGACGATCAGGATATCAGCCTGCAGCCCATGCATATCCGTGCCCGTAACGGCATCGGCTATCTGCCGCAGGAGGCCTCCATCTTCCGCCGCCTGTCGGTGTTCGACAACCTGATGGGGGTCATGCAGACCCGTAAGGGGCTGAGCCGTGAAGAGCGGGAAGACAATGTCGAACAGCTGCTGGAAGAGTTCAATATCACCCACATTCGCGACAACCTGGGTCAGAGTCTGTCCGGGGGGGAGCGTCGTCGGGTCGAAATCGCCCGAGCGCTGGCGGCCGAGCCGCGTTTTATCCTGCTGGATGAGCCGTTTGCCGGGGTCGACCCCATTTCTGTGATAGACATCAAGAAGATCATCCAGCATCTGAAAGATAGAGGCCTGGGCGTCTTGATCACCGACCACAACGTCAGAGAGACTCTGGATGTATGCGAGAAGGCGTATATCGTCAGTCACGGCAAGATGATTGCCGAAGGTGCTCCGGCCGAGATACTGGCAGATGAACAGGTCAAACGCGTCTATTTGGGCGATCAATTCAGTCTATAGTAAGGGTGCATCTCTTCATTTCCTTTGACGACTGTCTCGCTGAACATAAGGATATCCCGACGTAGATGAAGCCGACATTACAGTTGCGTCTCGGTCAGTCCCTGACTATGACGCCGCAATTACAACAAGCGATTCGTCTGCTCCAGCTCTCCACTCTGGAACTCCAGCAGGAAATTCAGCAAGCGCTCGATAACAACCCCTTGCTGGAGCAAGAGGAGAATGACGTGCAGGAGACCAGCCAGGAAGAGCCAGTCGATGCCAGTCAGCTCGACTCCAGCGATGCCATGGCCCAGGATCAGATGCCGGATGAGTTGCCGGTGGACACCACCTGGGAAGATGTCTACTCGGCCGGCACAGCCCAGAGCGCAGGCCCCATCCACGATGGTGAAGACAGCGTCTATCAGGGTGAAACCACCGAGAACCTTCAGGACTATCTACTGTGGCAGATGCGGCTCACGCCGTTTAGCGATCTGGATGCCGCCATTGCCCTCGCCATCATAGATGCCATCGACGATTCCGGTTATCTGACCGTCTCCCTCGAAGATATACAGGCGGCGGTGAGCAGCGAGGATGTCGAGGTGGAACTCGACGAGGTCGAGGCCGTGCTCAAGCGGGTGCAGCATTTCGATCCAGTCGGTATCGCCGCCCGCTCGGTGCAAGAATGTCTGTTGATCCAGCTTGGTCAATATGCCCCCGAACTGCCCTGGCTCAATGAGGCCAAGGAGGTGCTCAACGAGCACATGGACTTGCTCGGCAATCGTGATTATCGGACCCTGGCACGCAAGACCAAGCTCAAGGAGTGCGACCTCAAGGAGGTGCTGGATCTGATTCAGCAGCTGGAGCCCAGACCGGGCAATGGCATCATACAGAGCGACTCCCAGTACGTGATCCCGGATGTGACTGTGGTCAAGAAGGGGTCCAAATGGGTGGTCGAGCTCAATCCCGATTCTGCTCCACGTATCCGGGTCAATGAGACCTATGCCGCGATGGCGCGCCAGGCGCGCACCAGCCAGGACACCCAGTTCATCCGCTCCCATCTGCAAGAGGCCAAGTGGTTTATCAAGAGTCTGGAGAGTCGCAATGACACCCTGCTCAAGGTGGCCAGCTGTATTGTTGAGCAGCAACAGGGCTTTTTCGAGTATGGGGAAGAGGCCATGAAACCCATGGTGCTCAACGACATCGCCGAAGCGGTGGAGATGCATGAGTCGACCATTTCCCGGGTAACGACCCAGAAATACATGCATACGCCCCGTGGCATCTTCGAACTGAAGTTTTTTTTCTCCAGTCATGTGAACACCGAAGGAGGAGGAGAGTGCTCATCGACCGCAATTCGTGCGCTGATCAAGAAGTTGGTGACGGCAGAGAATCCCGCCAAGCCACTAAGTGATAGCAAGATCGCGGATTTGCTGGCCGAACAGGGTATTATGGTGGCGAGACGCACGATCGCAAAGTACCGTGAATCCTTGTTGATCCCGCCATCCAATCAGCGCAAACGCCTGGTTTAGGCAAAACAAAAGGATGATGTTATGCAAATTAACCTGACCGGACACCATGTCGAGATCACCGAAGCTCTGCGTGATTATGTGAATAACAAATTTGCCAAACTCGAGCGTCATTTTGACCACATCAACAATGTTCATGTGGTGTTGAGCGTAGAAAAACTGAACCAGATCGCCGAAGCCAAGCTGCATGTCAGCGGTGGCGAGGTGTTCGCCAATTCACAGCATGCCGACATGTATGCTGCGATTGATACCCTGCTGGACAAGCTGGATCGGCAGATCATCAAGCACAAAGATAAGTTAAATAAAAAATAACTATGCAACTTGAACACATACTGAGTCGGGACTGCACCAAAAGTGCGGTCCCTTGTACCAGCAAGAAACGCGCCCTTGAGATCATCAGTGAATTAGCTGCTGAGCGCCTAGGGACCTCTCGTCAGGCGTTATTCGAGTGCCTGCTGGCCAGAGAAAAGATGGGCAGTACCGGGATCGGTGCCGGTATCGCTATTCCCCACGGCCGGATCGGTGATGAGTTTCCGCCTACCGCCATTCTGATGACCTTCGCAGAGCCTATCCCCTTCGACTCCATCGACAATCAACCGGTTGACCTGCTCTTTGCCCTGCTGGTGCCGGAAAGCGAGTGCAAGCAGCATCTCAAGACCCTTTCTCTGATGGCATCCAAACTGGGTGACAAGGCGGTTTGCCGCCAGTTGCGCCAGGCAACCAGCGATGAAGATCTCTATCAGATCATGACCTCGGCCTGATATGCAGGCCCCCGTCATGACCCCAAGCGGTGAGGGAACAAGATGCAATTAATAGTGGTAAGTGGGCGCTCCGGCTCGGGCAAGACAGTTGCCCTGCGTGTGTTGGAGGATCTCGGTTATTACTGCGTGGATAACCTGCCGGTCAACCTGCTGCCCCAGTTGATCGTGTCGGTCGAGAGCCAGTATGACAAGTTGGCGGTCAGCATAGACGTGCGCAACCTGCCGGTGAGTCCGGACAAGCTGGAAACCCTGTTGGCTCAAGTGCGCAACGAGGGCCGGGTCGAATTTTCCAGCTTCTTCTTCGATGCGGAAAACTCCACCTTGCTCAAACGCTACGGCGAGAGCCGCCGGTTGCATCCTCTGTCGCGTAAACAGCTGTCGCTGGATGAGGCGATCCGGGAAGAGACCCACCTGCTGGCACCGCTCTCCTCGACCGCTGATCTGCGCATCGACACCACCAACCTCAGCATTCACGACCTGAGCGAGCTCATCAAGACCCGGGTGCTCGGCAAGAAAGAGAACGAACTGGTGCTGGTGTTCGAGTCGTTCGGCTTCAAGTACGGCATCCCCAAGGACGCCGACTTCGTGTTTGATGCCCGCTTTCTGCCCAATCCGCACTGGATCCCCGAGCTCAAGCCCTTTACTGGCAAGGATGAGCCTGTGGCCCGCTACCTCTCCAGCCAGCCGGACGTGATGCAATTCATTTTGCAGATTGAGAATATGCTGGCGACTTGGCTGCCGCATCTGGAGCGCAACAATCGCAGCTATGTGACTGTAGGGATAGGTTGTACCGGTGGCCAGCACAGGTCCGTGTTCATCGCCGAACAGCTGGTCAGCGCATTCCGGTTGCTTGGCAAGAACGTTCAGATCCGCCACCGCACCCTCGACAAGAGTGCGCCGCATTATTGATGGAGCAATAGGGAGATCAGATGACCGTCTCAGCCTCGGTGGAGGTCAAAAACAAACTGGGCATTCATGCCAGACCAGCCATGATGCTGTTCGAGCTGGTGCAGGGCTTCGATGCCCACGTGCTACTGCGTAACGAGGATGGCATAGAGGCCGATGCGGATAGTGTGATCGGCCTGCTGATGCTGGATTCAGCTCAGGGCAAGCAGGTGGAAGTGCAGGTGGAGGGCCCCGAAGAGGTGGAGGCGCTAGCTGCCGTGGTGGCGCTCTTCACCTCCGGCTTTAACGAGGAGTGAATCACTCCCCGCTCCGCTTCAGGAGCCGGTGCGTGCCAGCCCCTTGAAGCTGGCAAAATCCCGACAAGCCAGCAAATTCTTGCTGGCTTTTTCGTTCATCAGCGCCAGAAACAGGTCGTAGAGCGCCATCGCCTCTTCGTAGTCTGCCTTGCTGATGGCCAGCACGAAGATGAGGGTGGCTGTCTCGCCATTGCCCCAGTCGATTCCCTGTGGTGCCAGCACGGTATAGACCAGGGTGCGGCGCGCCAGCAGGCCGAGGGAGTGGGGCAGGGCTATGCCTTCCCCCAGCAGGGTGGAGACGATGCGTTCCCGCTCGTGCAACGAGCTTCTGAATCCGCTCTCCACCCGATCTTCTACCTCCAGCTGATCGCAGACCCGCGCAAACAACTGGCTCTGGCTGAGTGGCTCATGCACCACCATGAAGTGATCGGCATCGAAGTATTTGTCGAGCAGGTAGGGGCGGGTGCGGTCGATCAGTACCAGCTTGCCGAGCTGCTCCAGCTGATACTGGGTCGGGAAGGGGGCGACTTGCACCACGGGCACGTTCTTCTCGCTCACCTTGACCGTGCTGATGACAAAGTCCTGCTCGATCCGCGCCAATCCCTCGTAATCTCGCACTGACTCCAGTGTCGTCAGCTGAAGCTGGGGATATTCTCGCTTGATGCGCGCCTCCAGCACCCGGAAGGTGGCGTTGCCGGCGTCGCACAGCAGCAGCGCCTGGGGACGACGGGTATAACCGATGTCATAGTGGCGCTCCAACCCGACCCCGATATGGATCACCAGATAACCTATCTCGTGATGGGTCAGCCGGTAGGGGGTGTGCCTGATCCACTCAGAGATGGCAGCAAGCGTGATGTCGTAGGCGAGGGGATAATACTGCTTGATGTGATCCGCCAGCGGATTGTGGCTGCCAATCTGGTATTTGACCCGCAGCAGCATGGCGCTGATATGGGTCTGCAGATCCGCGCGCAACTGCAGATCGCCGCGCAGATCATAGGGGTAGTGCTGGTGGATATAGGCAAGCAGATGCTCGACCAGTTGCTCGCTCTCGGCGGCCATGGCCGGGCTGAGCCTGGGCGTGTCGGCGGTGAGGCGGGCCTGGATCTGGATGGCGAGGCAGGTGATCTCCTCCTCTCCCGGTGGTGTCAAGGTCGGCAGCTCGGCGTAGATGTCGCGTGCCACGGTGGCCATGGCCTGGGTGATGTCGTCGCTGGCAAACTGGCGCAACTCGTGTCCTGCCGCCTGGCGCAACAGGGCGACGGCGCAGTAGATGGCGAGCTGCTGCAGGCTCTCGTCGGCGAGGCGTAGTTGGTGATGGCCGAGCTGGGCATGGATGTGATTGCCCACGACTTCCAGTGTCTTGCTGGGGCACAGGTTAGGCAGCAGGCTCTGCAACTGGTTGTTGTGGATCAGCTCCTGATAGAGCAGCTGGGTGAGGCAGGCCCTGATCGCCGTCTCGCTCCCTTGGATGCGCATACCCAGCCGTGGTTTGCTGTCGATGAGTAGCCCGAAATGGGCGAGCCGCTCCCGTACTTCCGCCATGTCCCCCTGCAGTGCTGCCCGGCTCAGATACCAGGTATCCGCCAGCTCATCCAGCTTGATCCCCTGCTCAGCCGTCAGCAGCAGGATCTGTAAATGCAGCACCCGCTCGCGACTGGTGCGCGGCAGGCAGCTCTCCTGTTCCTGGGCCGCCAGCAACTCGTCAAACAGTCCCTGATTATAAATCTTGAGCTGGTAGCCACTGCCGCGCTGGTGGATCAGATGGGCGCCGTGGGTGGCAATCAGCTCGTTGAGGGTCGCCACGTCGGTGCGCACCGTGCGGGTGGAGAC
>NZ_CAWNYS010000357.1:0-4074 GCF_963878295.1 Aeromonas sp. HMWF014
CTTCATTATTCTGTCGCCCCCCTCACCCGCCCCGTCAGAACCGGCCACAGTGGGTCCTGCGTTCAGATAAGCCGATCCCGCTCACACTGCGCACCGTCCAGCCATTGTCTCCGCTGGCTGGTTCCATTAGGCTGACCTTCCTGAGTCTGTTTTTGTTGTCTGTCCAGACTCACCATTTCATGCTCATCGCCTTGGCGAAACAGGATTGTGGGCAAGCGGAGAAAGGATATCCAGATGAAGAAGACCATAGTGACCGCCAAGTTCGAGGCCGTGAGCATCGAAGGCGAGCAAGTGACCCTGAAAATGGCAATCAAGGCGCCGGAGCGGGATCCCAAATCCGCCAGTGGCGACTGGCGCTGCAAGGTGAAGCTGGAGGGGCTGAGCGACAAGACCTTCATCTATGGCGTCGATGCCCTGCAGGCCCTGAGCCTGGCCCTGAAATTTGTCGAAAATGAGCTGCGCGCCTTCGCCGATGCCGGCTGGCAATTCTATCTGCCCGGTTGCCCCGATCAGCCCGTCGATATTGCCGCCTGCTATTTTCCAGAGGTGTGACAATGCAGCTGACCGCCCCTCAACCACCCGACACAACAGAATTCGACGCCCTGCGCAGCGGCCTGAATTAATTCAACGAAACCATCACGGGCCCATTAACCCGTGAGCGGATCGCCAGCGTTATCAGGGATAAAGAGGGCGTGGTGCAGGGCGGTATTCTCGGCGCGATAAAATGGGGCTGGCTGCATAGAGAGGGCATCACCCACTACCATCTGGAAACCACCCGTTTCCAGGCGCTGTCCTTCTACCAGAAACAGGACTACGCCGTCTTTGGCCAGCTGCCGGATAGGCCGCCGGGGCATATCAGCTATTTTCTGAACAAGACGGAGCAGTAACAGGCGCTGCCAGGGGCATGGAAACAAGAGGGTTGAATGCAATGACCATCAAGCCTCTTTGTCATGTTTAGTGACTGGCGGAACGGCTGCCGTTCCAGAGCAGCTCGCCACTGCGCAACTCCATCAGGCTCATGGTGAGTCGATAGCGACTCCCCTCGGACACCAGATCCCCATAGAGCATGTAACCCGCCCCGGTCTGGCGGCCGATCCGCACCAATGAAGCCGGATTCATTCTCCCCTGTTGATACTCAAGCTGGCCTGTGATGGCGGCCACCTGGCCGGGATCGACGAAGCGAAAACCACTTTTGGACTGGATCCGCTTGCTCATGGCCGCCGCCATGGGGCGGGTATCGAAGGGTTCACCCGTCCCGTTCTGGGGCGGGGTGAGCAGCAGCACGGGATTGCCGCTCTTCACCAGCTCCCGCACCTCGGGTGCCTGCACGAAGGCATCCGCCATGGCCAGCGCCAGCCCGGTCGGGGCCACCGGCTTGGGCAGGGGCGCCCCGGTATCCGGCTTGGTAACCGGTTTATCCGGCTGGCTCACAGGCTGGTCCGGTTCACTGACAGGCGCCTGAGTGCCGCCGTAGGGATTGACCGCACAGCCGCCCAACAGCAGGGCGCTCAGCATAAGCAGGTGACGCATCTTCATCGTGTTCTCTCCGCCAAAAGTCCGTAGAACGGACTTCGCCAAAAGCCCGTGGCGGAGCCCTTGCCCCGCATCTGCTCCATGCTAGAGACAAACCCGCCCCGGGTCGATACACCAGATGACACTGGACGACAGAGCCTGGCCAACCCGCACCCGGCCAGTGATACACCAAAAAAAGGTGGCAGGCCCTCATCACATTCCTTTACGGTAGTGTGCTGACAGATTCGAAAGGAGAGCACAGTGCACGGACCCGACCCCGCCAATCCCCACCCCATGGAGGGCTTCCCCCAGGTGTGCTTTATCAAGAACACCATCAAGGGACCCAATATCGAGGTGGGTGACTACACCTATTACGACGACCCGGAGGATTCGGCGGGCTTTGAGCGCAACGTCCTCTACCACTTCCCCTTCGTTGGCGACAAGCTCATCATCGGCAAGTTCTGCGCCATCGCCCGCGGGGTCAAGTTCATCATGAACGGCGCCAACCACCAGACCTCCGGCTTCTCCACCTACCCCTTCTTTATCTTCGGCAACGGCTGGGAGAGCGCCGCCCCCACCCCTGGCAGTCTCCCCTACAAGGGCGATACCGTGATCGGCCACGATGTCTGGATAGGCTTCGAGGCCCTGATCATGCCGGGTGTGCACGTCGGCAATGGCGCCATTATCGCCGCCCGCTCCGTGGTCACCAGCAACGTGCCCGCCTACGCCGTGGTCGGCGGCAACCCCGCCAAGGTGATCCGCTACCGCTTTGACGACGACACCATAGCCCGCCTCAATACCCTCGCCTGGTGGGACTGGCCTGTGGAGCAGATCAGCCGCAATTTGCCGCTCATCAGCGGCGGAAAAATTGGTGAATTGGAGAAGATGGGATTATAGGGAGTAATCAGGGCGAGCCGGGTAAGGCTCGCTCCAACATATGCTATGTCGTAGTAGTGACACGTCGGGCTGGTCGTAACAACACTGGGCATATCACATCAAAAGACTCCAATGTTTCATTCATAATTCCATCGAAAGTACACTGGTCTATATGTCATGATAATGGTTCTGATAATTTTTAGGGGAAAGCGAAAAAATGTTTGATAAACTGACAGAGTTTTCTGACTACTTCATAAAAATACCTGCTGCATTCTTAGTGGCCATTATATCTGTTCTTGGACTCATTTTATTTTTGCCAGAAGAATATTCTAAAATCCTAGCTGTAGATAGTTTTAGGAATGAATATAGAGTTTTTTTGGGCCCAGCATTTCTACTCACTCTATCATTTTGTGCGGCCAGATTATTCCATTTTTTAATGCATGGATATCGTCAAAGACAAATAATCAAGAATCGACATGCGATTCTTCATAATTTGACTCCAGAGGAAAAAGGCTATCTGATACCATACATCGAAAGGCAGCAGAACACGATTTATGTTGGTATGGATGATGGAATAATGGCTGGATTACGTGCTCAAGGCATTACTTATCTGGCAGCAAGCATGGGCGATATGCGTAATGGTTTTGCATTTAATCTACAACCTTGGGCTCGCGAATATTTGGATAAAAATCCAAACTTGTTGGATGGCTATGCTGGCGCGCCAATGACTCCACACCAAAAGCTACATTCAAGATGGTAGCACCTCTATTGCTCGAGATTAAAAAATTGGTGTAATACGCTCCACTTATTACACCCTACAACCACATCAATCTCATTTATTTTTTCGCGTGGAGCACCGTAATACCGTAGGGTGCAATGAACGAAGTGAATTGCACCTCTATATTCGAGGTAAAAATAAGCGGTGCAATGCGCTCCGCTTATTGCAACCTACGTTAACCACGTTGACGCCGTTTATTTATTGTCGTGTGGTATTTCATATTCTGGCGTAGCGGTATCTCCCCAAGATAATGGATACCTGCCCTGTTGAACCCAGCGATTAAAGGTGGAATATGGCCAATCTTTCGGGGCTGTTACCAATCCATGTTTGACGGGGTTGATATGGATGTAATCGAGATGATTATTGAAATCGTCCTGATCGCGGATCAGATGATCCCAATAACGTCGCTGCCAAATACCCCGCTCACCGCGACGCCAACGAGATTCTGAACGAGCCTCTGAATTGGGGATTGCTCGCGAAAATTTGCTCTTTATTTGACGCCAACGCAGCGGAAAGTTGGTATCCCCTTCCGGCAACTCCAGCAAAGCATGCAGATGCTCTGGCAAGACAACCCAGCCGTGGATGCGGAATGGATGACTCTCTTGCACCTCCCTGACAACCCTCCTCAACAGATCAATCTGTTCGACTAGTAGATGGTTATTCTGACGCTCAGCCAGCACCACCGTAAAAAACCAGGTTCCCCCCGGTTGCCATATTCGTCTGTAATTCGCCATGTTTTGCCCAATCCACAATCAACCCTGTTGTTAAATGTGGCCCAAGCGAAGCAAAACGTAGGGTGTAATGAACGAAGTGAATTACACCTCGCTCACACATCCACAAAAAAAAAGCGGTGCAATGCGCTTAATGCCGATCAGTTAAGGATCCATTGACCGATCCTTCTGATGTGT
>NZ_CAWNYS010000358.1:0-4393 GCF_963878295.1 Aeromonas sp. HMWF014
GTCATCGACGGTGCCCTGCTGCCGCCAGTCTCCCTGCAACTGTTGCAGCGTCTCTCGGCCGGTGAGCCTATCAAGCGGGTGCGTTTCTCTGTGAGCGAGCGCCAGTTCGTCGCCGAGGTGGAGGGCTGAGCATGGAACAAGCCCTCGCATTTGCCCTCGCCTTGACACAGCAGCGCGATGAGCAGCACCTGTGTCACTGGTGGACCTCGACCCTCAATGCCAGCTTTCAGCCCAAGGGTATCCTGCTTGGCATGCTGGATGTGAGCGGTCGCCAGCTCGAATGCACCGGCTGGGTCAAGGGGCAAGCGGTGGCGTTGGCGCTGGCGGTGGATGATTTTTCCCACCCGCTTGCCTATGTGTTGCACAAGGCCCAGTCCCGTACCTGGGACTCCTTGCACGGCGGAGCCCGCATCGAGCACGCCGCGTTTCGCTCCCTGCTGGCCAATCTGGGTCAGCAGTGTGGCCTGCACGCCTTTCCCCTCAGTGATGGCAACGGCAAGCCGTTTGCCGTGCTGGCCATGATGGACGGCGGTGATGTGCTGCAGGAGTGGGCAGGTCGCCCTGAACTGGCCCAGCTGTCACAGGTGTTTTGCAACCAGCTCACCCTCATTCGCGAGCTGGGACGCAGTCGCCGGGATCAGGGAGTACTGCGTGACTCTCTGCGCCAGATGAAGGGAGAGGGAGAGCGTCAGCGTCAGCATGAGAAGCTGCTCGGCGATCAGCTTATCGGCCAGTCGGCGGTGATCCGCGGATTACGCGAGCAGATCGCCCAAGCGGGCCAGCACAAGCTGAGCGTGCTCATTCAGGGGGAGACGGGCAGCGGCAAGGAGGTGGTTGCCCGGTTGGTGCACCAGTGCTCCGATCGCGCAGCCAAGCCGTTTGTGGCCATCAACTGCGCCGCTATCCCGGAAAACCTCATCGAGAGCGAGCTGTTCGGTTATCAGAAGGGGGCCTTCTCCGGTGCCCTTGCCAACAAGACCGGGCTGGTGGCCCAGGCCAACGGTGGCACCCTGTTTCTGGACGAGGTGGGCGACATGCCCGCCGCCATGCAGGCCAAGTTGCTGCGAGTGCTCGAAACCCGCAGTTACCGGCCACTGGGGTCTGAGCAGGAGTGTTACTCCGATTTTCGCCTCATCGCCGCGACCCATCAGCCGCTCACTCGCCATGTGGAGGAGGGGCAGTTCCGGGGCGATCTCTACCACCGCCTCTGCCAGTGTCTGCTGCTCATCGCCCCCCTGCGGGAGCACATGGATGATATCCCCCTGTTGTGCCAGCACTTCATGGCCCAGTTTTCCACCCAGGATGGCAAGACCTTGGCGGGGTTACAGCGCAAGTTTTTGGCGCAGCTGCAAAGTTACGATTTCCCCGGCAACGTGCGCGAGCTGCGCAATCTGTTGGAGGTCGCCTGTGCCCACACCCGTCACGGGGAAGAGGTGGGGCTCAGCGCCTTGCCGCCGGAGCTGCGGGATCGGGTTTGTGCCGAGCTGCCCGATGCGCTGGATGATTACAACCATATCCGCGATTTGCGCCGGGCCATGCAGCAGTACGAGGCCTCCGTCATCGAGGCGCGCCTGCGCTACTTCCAGGGCAACCGCATGCTGGTGGCCGAGAGCCTCAATATTCCCAAGCGCACTCTGGATCACAAGTGCCAGAAACTGGAGGTGAACTGATGAACATCCCCGGCTTGTTGCCGCTGTTGCTGGCCACCAGCAGCGCCGTGGCCCCGCTGGACATGGCGTCTTGGCAGGCGTGCCGCCGCGAGCCATCGCCGCTGATCCGGCTCGCCTGTTATGACGCCCTTGGCAATGGTGTGACCCAGACGAGCGAGGGGGGTGCCCCCAAGTCTGCCGCCTGGCAGGCCATCTGGGCACAGGAGCAGGCTCGCACGCCGGACAGCCCTCCTTTCCTGCTACAGCAGGATGAGGGGCGTGGCAGCGCAACGCTCACCCGTCCCGCGTTGCGCGGGGCGACCCTGGCCATAGGGTGTGTCGATAGCATCACCCATATCCGGCTGCGGCTCGATTCCCCCTGGGCGGGGGAGACGGTGCAGGTTGAGCTGGACGGCCAGCCAAGCAGCAGTGCCCAGAGCTGGTTTATCCGGGATCAGGGGCTGTTGCTCGAATATGGCCGCGGCCTGCCCGCCATTGAGGAGCTCAAGCGCTGGATTGGCCATCGAGAGCTGCAGGTACGGGCCGACAACGGCGCCTTGCTGCGGGTCGATCTCAGTGGTCTGAAAGAGGCACTGCTCCCCGTGCGTCAGCAGTGTCGCTGGTAGGGGGCACCATGAGCTATCAACACCCCTGGTGTGCCCGTTTGCTCACCAGTTTGCCGGATGAGCAAATCAGAGGCGCCGTGCTGGCCGACGAGCCGCGCTGGGATTATGTAGAGACCGAGCTGGTCAAGCTGGGATCCCTGGCCCACAGCCAGGTTGATCTCAATGCGGTGGCCGAGGCGTGCCTCGGCCTGCTGGAGAGCCGCACCAAGGACATGCGGGTGCTGGCCCAGCTGCTGCGCTGCCTGCAACATCCGGCCAAGGCGACCCCTCTGGGAGCCGCGCTCAGTTTGCTGGAAGCCTGGGTCAAGGCTTATTGGCTGCTGGCCTGGCCCGGTAATGTCAGCCAGAAACAGCGCTTGATGGTGCAGATCGTCAAGCGCTTCGAGGGGGCTCTGCCGCGGGTGAGTGAAAGTGCCTCGGCGGCCGAGTTGGCTCAGCTGCTGGCCCAGACCGAGCAGCTGGAGGCCTGTTGGCTGGCCCAGTGCCCGGACAAGGGCGAGCTGCTCGAACCCTTGTTGATGGGGTTGAAGCGGGCCCAGCGCCAGCAGGTGGCGCAAGCTCAGGCCGATGCCAAGCCCGAGAGCGGCGCGCCCGTGGCCACGGCGGCCAGCATGGCGGGATCCATGCTGCTCAGCGGCAGCGCCAAGGGCTCAGGCATCGAGATCGACAGCTCCAATGACAGAGCCTGGCGACAGACCCAGCTCAAGGTGGCCGAGCTGCTCATCGAGCGCCAGCCGGAGGCGGCGGTGGGCTATCGCCTGCGCCGTCACGCCATCTGGGCCGGGATCACCACCCCGCCCATGAGCGCCGGGGGCCATAAAACCCAGTTGGCCCCCATGTCGACGGACATGGTGGATGAGTACCGCACCGCAATGGGGGCGCCGGATCTGGCGCTCTGGCAGCGGATCGAACAGAGCCTGACCCTGGCGCCCTACTGGTTCGAGGGACATAGCCTCTCGGCCGAGGTGGCCCAGAAGCTGGGATTTGGCGCCGTGGCCCAGGCCATCGCGCAGGAGCTGGACGGCTTCTTGCAGCGGCTGCCGACCTTGCGGGATCTCACCTTCAGCGATGGCAGCCCGTTTCTGCCTCCCGAGTGCAGCCGCTGGTTGCAGCCCGCCAAGCTGGGCGGTGGGGGGGGCGACGGGGAGTCCAGTCTGGCTGAAGAGGTGGCCTTGCGTCATGGGGAGCAGGGGGTGGCTGCGGCCCTCACCCTGCTGGATGAAAGGATGGCGCAGTTGAAAGAGCCAAGAGCCCGCTTCCATGCCCAGTTGGTGCAGGCGGAGCTGTTGGCGCAAGAAGGCATGGAGGCGCTCGCGCGCCAGCACTATCAACACTTGTGGCAAGAGGCGAGTCGCCTGGGGTTGTCTCACTGGGAGCCCGGGCTGGTCAGTCGCCTGGAAAGCCATGCGGCCCCATTGTCGAAATAAGTGCCGAAATGAGTCATTGAGTCGGAGTTGGATCACATTTTATGTTCAAAACCATCTTTACCTTTCTGCGGCAACAGCTGCCGAAATTGAAACCCTCCTGGCCCCTGCTCTGTGTGGTGCTCTGGGTCGTCGCCCTCATCCTGGTGTGGTGGCTGGGGCCCAGTATCGAGATCCGTGGCGCCAAGCCGTTCGAGCCGCTGTGGGGGCGGGTGGTATTCACCCTGCTCTGGCTCTGGCTGATGCTGGGAGTCCTCTCCTGGCGTGTCTGGCGCAAGATGCAGCAACTCAAGGCCGAGCGTCAGCACGAGGTGGTGCTGGAGCAGGATCCGGTCAAAGGGCTCATCGACAAGCAGGCGCAGTTCCTGGATCGCTGGCTGCAGGCGTTGAATACCCATCTGGGCAAGGGCGCGCTCTACGCCATGCCCTGGTATCTGGTGCTGGGGCTGCCCGGCAGCGGCAAGAGCAGCCTGATCCACAGAGCCAACCCGGCCAACAAGCTCAACCCCAGACTCGACACCGAACTGAGGGACGTGGCGCAGGAACAGCTCGTCGATTGCTGGCTGGGGGAGCAGGCTGTGATGCTGGATCCTGCCGGCGAGCTCTTTTCTCAATCAGAACCCGAGCTGGATCCGCAAGCCCGCAAGCACGAGCGGCTCTGGCTGCACCTGCTGAACTGGCTCAATGAACACCG
>NZ_CAWNYS010000358.1:4419-6612 GCF_963878295.1 Aeromonas sp. HMWF014
GTCACCTTCACCAAGCTCGACTTGCTGCGCGGTTTTGACGTGGTTTATGAGCAGCTCGACAAGGAGGCCCGCGAGGCTGTGCTGGGGGTGACCTTCAACCCGAGCGACAGCCAGGGCAAATCCTGGCAGCAGGAGCTGGCCCTGTTCTGGGACCAGTGGGTGGACAACCTCAACCAGAATCTGCCCGAGCTGATGCTGGCCCGGCTTGATGCCGCCCAGCGCAACGCCCTGTTCTCGTTTGTGCGTCAACTGGCGGGGCTGAAAGATTACGTGACCAGCCTGCTCGACGAGACCCTGGCCATCGAGGAGAGCAAGCCGCTGCTGGTGCGCGGCGTCTATATCAGCTCCGTCTATCAGCAGGGGGTGCCGTTCGATGCGTTTGCCCAGGCGGCGTCCCGTCGCTACAACCTGCCCGAGCCCATTCACTCGGCCCTGCGCGGGGAGTCCAATACCTATTTTGTGCGCAAGCTCTTCTCCACCATCATCTTCCCCGAGGCCCATCTGGCCGGGGAGAACCGGTTGCACACCCTCTATCGCCGTCGCCGCATGGCTATTGGTCTGGGTTGCCTGTCGATCTTTTCGGCGGCACTTATCGGTGGTTGGCACTACTTCTACCGGGTCAACGAAGAGGCGGGCCGCAACGTATTGACCAAGGCCCAGGCCTTCATGGAGACCAACGAGGTGGCTGATGAACATGCCTTCGGGGTGAGCCAGCTGCCGCGCCTGAACCTTATCCGCGAGGCGACCCTCTCCTTTGGTAACTACCGTGAACGCACCCCGCTGGTGGCCGATCTTGGTCTCTACCAGGGGGACGAGATTGGCCCTTATGTGGAAGGATCCTATCTGCAACTGCTGAGCCTGCGTTTTCTGCCGGCCCAGATGCAGGGGCTGTTGGCGGATCTCGAGCAGGCACCGGCTGGCAGCGAGGAGAAGCTCTCCATCCTGCGGGTGATGCGGATGCTGGACGATGCGTCGGGTCGCAACAAGGAGCTGGTGGCGCAGTACATGGCCAGCCGCTGGCAGCAGGCTTTCCCGGGGCAGGGTGCGGTGCAGGAGCAGCTGATGGGGCACCTGGATTACGCCCTCGACCACACCGACTGGTACGGTGCCCGGGCAGCCCGGGATCCGGCCGCCATCACCGCCTTCGTGCCGTTCAAGGAGCCTGTCTATGGTGCCCAGCGTGAACTGGGCAAATTGCCCATGTATCAGCGGGTTTATCAGAATCTGGTGGTGAAGGCGGGCGATGTATTGCCGCCGGATCTCAATGTGCGTGACGAGGTGGGCCCCACCTTCGATGCCGTGTTTGCCCTGCGCAGCGACAACGCCGGTCAGGTGCCACGGTTGCTGACCTGGCCCGGCTTCAACGACTTCTTCCTCAAGCAGGACAAGGCGCTGATCGATCTCACCGCCATGGATGCCTGGGTGCTGGGCCAGCGCAAGCTGAGCCAGTTGAGTGAGGCCGATCGCAAGGAGATCGCCCGTCAGGTTAACGATCGCTATGTCACCGACTACGTCAACCAGTGGCAGAAGTTGCTGACCAACCTGGATGTGCAGACCCTGGAGAGCCCCGAGCAGGCGCTCGACGTGCTCTCTGCCATCACAGGCAACGATCAGCCGTTCCAGCGGGTGCTGGCCTCGTTGGATGACAACACCCGTATTCGCAAGGTCTCCGACGTGGAAGGGGATCCGGCCCAGGCCATCACGGCCCGTATCGGGCGTCCCTTCATGGCCACCAACGCCGTCCTTGGCGGGCGTGGCGAGCAGGGGCCGCTCATTCAGGAGGTCAATCAGAAGCTGGTGGAGTTGCAGCACTATCTGGAGCTCATCGTCAACGCTACCGAGCCGGGTCAATCGGCCCTCAAGGCGGTGCAACTGCGTCTGACCAACAAGTACGCCGATCCCGTGTTCGCCCTGCAGCAGTATGCCCGCAGCCTGCCGGCCCCGCTGGACCGCTGGGTGGGTCAGCTCTCCGAGCAGAGTTCGCGGCTGGTGATTGATCTCGCTATGTCGTCCCTCAATCAGGAGTGGCAGGACAAGGTACTGGCCCCCTTCAACAGCCAGCTGGCCGGTCGCTATCCGTTCGATCCGGGCTCAGCCAAGGATGTGCCGCTCTCCGAGATGGAGCGCTTCTTTGCGCCGGGCGGCACCCTGGACAGCTTCTATCAGGTCAATCTCAAACCCATGGTAGAGAGC
>NZ_CAWNYS010000359.1:0-3837 GCF_963878295.1 Aeromonas sp. HMWF014
GCGGATTATGATCTGTATGGTGTTTGTTATACAGCTGTTATCACCAGAGTAGGTAAAGAGGCAAATCGTGTTTTATTGCTACTTGGCAGAGGATTAAGCAGGTGTGAGCAGGGTGAGATTGTGATCCATTCTGCTGATGGAGCCTATTCCGACAGATACATCCAACTGACCCACCCCTTCTATTTGAAGATGTAAATTTCGTCTTGAACTATTTTTTCACGCCATTATGCTGACTCTCAAACGAGCGCCCGCTCCAGACCAGCTCAAACCACTGGTTGTGATGAAAAAACACGCGGGGCTCTTTTTTTTACCCCTGAACAACGCCGGTCACTGACCAATAAAAAACTATAACAAGCAATAGTTTACAAGACAGACGAGGTTGAACTTGACGAAATCACTCACATTATCCGATGTACTCGGATTGGGCTTCATGACCTTTGCCTTCTATCTGGGCGCCGGTAACATCATTTTCCCGCCGCTGGCTGGCTACATGGCAGGCGAACACCTCTCCCTGGCCATGCTGGGCTTTTTGGTGACCGCCGTGGGCCTGCCCCTCATCACCATCCTCGCCGTCGCCAAGGCGGGTAATGGCTGGGCTGGCATGACCAAGCTGCTGCCTGCCGGTATTGCTACCGCGCTTGCCGTTGCCATCTATATCATCATCGGCCCCGCCTTTGCTGCGCCCCGTACCGGTCTGGTTGCCTACGAGATGGGTATCAAGCCTTTCATCGGTGATATGGGTCAATCGGGTCTGGCAGTCTATACCGTGATCTTCTTCGGTATCGCCATGTTGGTCTCCATGAACCGGGGCAAGCTGATGGATGCCATCGGCAAGTACCTGACCCCACTGTTGATGCTGCTGCTGCTGACCCTGGCCGTGGGTGTGTTCATCGCGCCACAAGGTACAATGCCAGCTGCGTCCGGTGACTACCAGAACGGCCCCTTCGTGAAAGGGATCCTGGAAGGCTACAACACCATGGACACCCTGGCGTCCCTGATGTTTGGCGCCCTGATCGTTGATCTGCTGCGTCAGAAAGGCATCCACGACTACAAGAGCCAGTTCAAATATCTGGCCATCGCTGGCGTCATCTCAGCCATCGGTCTGTCCGTGGTCTATATCTCCCTGTTCCAGCTGGGTAACACAGCTGCCGGGGTAGCCACCGATGTCAGCAATGGCGGCGCCATCGTCAACGCCTATGTGTTGAGCCTGTTTGGCCAGCCGGGTCAGTTCATCCTGGCGGCCATCATCACTCTGGCCTGCTTCACCACAGCCGTGGGCCTCATCTCCGCCTGCTCCGACTTCTTCCATAACCTCACCGGTGTGGCTTACAAGAAGCTGGTCGTGCTGCTGGGCACCATCTGCGCCATCGTCGCCAACGTGGGCCTGAGCCAACTCATCAGCCTCTCCATTCCCGTGCTGGTTGCCATCTATCCGGTCGCCGTAGCCCTGGTGCTGGTCACCTTCCTGAAGGGTTACTTCGGTCGTCCTCGTCTGGTGTTCCGCTCCGTCTTGATGGTGGCATTCCTGTTCGGTTGCCTGGATGGTCTGGGCGCTGCCGGCATGAAGATGGATGCCTTCGCCTTCCTGCCGCTGTTTGACAAAGGGCTAGCCTGGTTGCTGCCAACCCTGCTTGCCTGTGGCCTTGGCATTGTGATGCGTTCCAATGAGAAGCTGGCTGCCGAAGCCGCCTGACCACTCTCAAACCAGTAAAAAAGGGGCCAGCATATGCTGGCCTCTTTCATTTCTCTGATTTGTCATCGATTTCAAAGCAGGGGCTCTACCGGTTTGGGCCTGCCTTCCAGGCCATACCAGTGGGTCTCAACCCGACCGGCATGCCATTGTAAGGTGCCCCAGGGACTCTCTGCCTGCCAGCGCGGAAAGCTCACCACCACCTTGTTGTCATCGTACTTGTACAGCGAGGTGTTGATCTGGATATCAGACAGAATGAGCAACAGTGCCCAGCCGATGAAGAACCACTTCAGCGCTTTCCACATAAGGTTACTCGAAGCAGATTTCGATGGTGGCCCGGCCGTAATCTGACTCGAACGGCATCATAATCTTGGTGCCATCGGCTCTATGGGTGATGGTGTGGTTGGGACCGGAGACTATGATAGGGGTCGCCATGTCGAACTCGTAACCTTTCTCTCCCAGCATGCGCTTGGCACCACCGGTAACCATGTTGGTGATCTCACCCACCATGTCGGTCACTTCTTCATTGATGGTGGCGGGGGCCTCCCCCAGCATGCGACGCATGATCTCCAACGCCAACCCCTTCTCGAAGCTGATGGAAAGCGAGCCACGGGTCTGCGGACCCACCATGCCGATGAGGCCGGAGACATCGCCTCGCGCCAGTTCATCCATCTTGCGCTTGGGCTTACCCGGCTTGAGATCCAACTGCGCCATGGTGGAGAGCACATTGAGCAGGGAAAGCAGGAACGGGTTTACAAAATCAGCCTTCATGTTGATGTCCTACGGTGGTCGTACAGCGAGCACATTGGCCATGTGCCTCTATTGTCTTATTGGTAATAGTAAAACCATGCTGATGGGCCTGCTCGGAAAACGCGCTGTCGATCGCCGTGTCATGGAGTTCGACCACCTCGCCGCATCGGTCGCAGATCAGCAGTTGCATGGGATGAGCATGGTCAAAGTGACAACAGAATATGAAGGCGTTGAGCGACTCCACCTTGTGGGCAAAGCCCTGTTCGAGCAGAAAATCGAGTGCCCGATAGACTGTAGGCGGCTTGGCGTGAGCCTCTGTTTGCTGCAGCTGGGCTAACAAATCATAGGCGCTGATGGCATTGCCGTGGGCAGCCAGCAGAGTGAACACCTGACGCCGGGTAGGGGTGAAGCGGATCCCGCGTTGTTCGCAGAGTCGTTCGGCTCGTTGTAAAAGTTGGTCTTGATTCATGATCACGCAAATACCCTTTACTTATTAGCCGGATACTATCACAGGGCCCCCGGTGGCGCGGCGACAAAATTCATTTTCTGGGGCTGCCTCACGTTGTGGTAAAATCCGCCCCCTTTGTTTAGCCAACCCGGATGATTTTTATGCAGGCGCAGCGTTTTTCCATCGCCCCCATGCTGGACTGGACCGATCGGCATTGCCGTTATTTCCACCGTCTGATGACCCGCCAGACCTTGCTCTATACCGAGATGGTGACCACGGGCGCTATCATCCATGGCAAAGGGGATTATCTGGGCTATAGCGAGCAGGAGCATCCCATCTCGCTGCAACTGGGTGGCAGCAACCCGGCGGATCTTGCCCACTGCGCCAGACTGGCACAGGAGCGCGGTTATGACGAGATCAACCTCAACGTGGGTTGCCCGTCGGATCGGGTCCAAAATGGCCGCTTTGGTGCCTGCCTGATGGGCGAACCCGCGCTGGTGGCCGACTGCGTCAAGGCGATGCGCGATGTGGTCGATATCCCGGTGACGGTCAAGACCCGCATCGGTATCGACGATCAGGACTCTTACGAATTTTTGCAGGCCTTTATCGAGCAAGTTCGCGACGCCGGTTGCGATACCTTTATCGTGCACGCCCGCAAGGCGTGGCTGAGCGGCCTGAGCCCGCGTGAGAACCGCGAGATCCCGCCGCTCGATTACCCGCGCGTCTACCGGGTCAAGCAGGATTACCCCGAGCTGACCATCGCCCTCAATGGTGGCGTCACCTCCATGGAGCAGACCCTCGAGCATCTGCAGCATGTCGATGGCGTGATGATGGGGCGCGAAGCCTATCAGAATCCCTATATCCTGACGCAGGTGGACAGCCAGCTGTTCGGCCTGACGGGCGACGTTCCTAGCCGTCATGAGGTGGTACGGATGATGCTGCCCTACAT
>NZ_CAWNYS010000360.1:0-2570 GCF_963878295.1 Aeromonas sp. HMWF014
GTACGGCGAGCGCTGGAGCGGTGCCCCCGAGCATAGCCGGTTGGCCTATCAGGCCTACAGCGCCTATGTGCTGGCCCGGGTGGGCAAGGCGCCGCTGGCTACCCTGCGCCTTATCTGGGAGCAACAGGCCGATCACGCCCGCTCCGGTTTGCCGCTCTTGCACCTCTCGCTGGCCCTCTCGGCCATGGGGGATGAGCAGACCGCCGCCAAGGCACTCAGCCGGGCGCTAGGGACCGAGCGTGGGGACGACTATCTGGGGGATTACGGTTCCCCCCTGCGCGATGAAGCCCTTGAGCTCTCCTTGCTGCGCCAGTACAAGCTGGCTTTGGAGCGCTGGCCAACGCTGAGTGCCAAGGTGGCCGATACCCTGGCTCACCGTCAGTGGCTCAGCACTCAGGAGCGGTTCGCCCTGTTGCGACTCGCCCGCTTCGATCCGGCTATCGACTGGCAGGCCAAGGTAACTTCCTCTCTTGGCAGTGAATCCCTGAGCGGTTCGGCTCCGCTGCAGCAGGGCGCCCCCGAGGCACTGGCCGCCAGCGCCGTCGCCAACGAGGGCAAGGGCTCGCTCTATGTGCAGCGCACCCTGATCGGCTACCCCGAACGGGCTCCTGCCCGGTTGAGTCAGGGGATAAGCGTGACCCGCAGCTGGTTCAACAGCGAGGGGCAGCCGTTTGATCCCGCCAAGGTGAAGGTCGGTGATCTGGTGGTGGTGCGGCTCAATGTCAGCAGCAAATCGGCGGTGCCCGATGCCCTGCTGGTGGAGATGGTGCCCGCTGGTTTTGAGCTGGAGAATCCGGCCCTTGGCAACAGCATCAAGCTGGAAGAGCTCTCCATCGAGGGGAAACCGGCGTGGCAGAGCGAGTGGAACGACTACTTCAAGCATCAGGAGTTTCGCGACGACCGCTACACGGCGGCGCTGGATTTGAGCGAGGGGAGCAACCAGCAGCTGGTCTACCTGATGCGGGCGGTGACGCCGGGTCGCTATCAGGTGCCGCCGACCCAGGTGGAGGATATGTATCGGCCCGAGCTGCGGGCCGTGGGTGAGGATATCCATGAGGTAACGATTTCTGAGTAGCTGGCGCTTTATGAGTCGCAGACACCCTCTGCGTAACGTCCCCCCCCTTGAGCGGGGCCACCCGCTCACTTTCTGGCAGCGCGGCTGGCTGAGACTTCGCCGCAGTGGCCGCGCCTGTCGGCGTTGGCTGGGCCGTCTGCCACGCTGGCTGCGCTTCTCGGGGCTGGGAGCTGTCGCCCTGTTCCTGTCGCTGCTGGCGCTGGATCGTATTTTCCCGCCGCCGCCGCTCGACCCCGCCTACGCGCGGGTGGTGCTCGACATGAAGGGGAGGCCACTGCGCGCCTTTGCCGACACCAGCGGCGTGTGGCGTTACCCCGTGACGCTGGATCAGGTCTCCCCCCGCTATATCGAGGCGCTGCTGGGCTACGAGGATCGCCATTTCTGGCGCCATCCCGGGGTCAATCCGGTGGCCATGGTGCGCGGAGTCTGGCAATGGCTGCGCTACGGGCGCGCCGTCTCGGGCGGCTCGACCCTCACCATGCAGGTGGCGCGCCTGATCGAGCCCTATCAGAGGTCGATACCCGGCAAGCTGCGCCAGATGGCGCGTGCGCTGCAGCTGGAGTGGCACTACGACAAGCGCACCCTGCTCACCGTCCACCTCAACCGGGCGCCGTTTGGCGGCAATCTGGAAGGGGTGCAGGCAGCCAGTTTTGCCTATCTTGGCAAGAGCGTGGCCAAGCTGACTCACGCCGAGGCGGCGCTGTTGGCGGTGCTGCCGCAGGCCCCCAGCCGCAACCGACCAGATCGCCATCCCGAGCGGGCCCGCGCCGCCCGCGACAAGGTGATGCAGCGACTGGTGGCACAGGGGGGCTGGCCCGAGCAGGCGTGGCAGGAGGGACGCATCGAGCCTGTGCTGGCTCGCGGCCATTTCACCCCGATGGAGGCGCCGCTGTTTGCTCGTCTGGCCGCCGACAGCCAGTCGGGCGCCCTGGTGCACACCACCATAGACGGCGATCTGCAGCGTTGGCTGGAGACGCGGGTGGCGAGTTATATCCGCCGTTTCCCCGAGCAGACCTCTGCTGCGCTGCTGCTGGTGGACAACCGGACCATGGAGGTGCGCGCCTATGTGGGCAGCGCCGAGTATGGCAATTTGCGCCGCCACGGTTATCTCGACATGGTGCAGGCGATCCGCTCCCCCGGCTCCACCCTCAAGCCCTTTATCTACGGTCTGGCGATGGATGAGGGGCTGGTGCACTCGGCCTCCCTGCTCTCCGATGCGCCAAGGTTGGGCTCGGACTATAGACCCGCCAACTTTTCCGGCGCCTTTCAGGGGCCGGTGACCCTCACTCAGGCATTGCAGCAATCCCTCAACGTACCGGCGGTGCAGGTGCTGGAGGCGCTTGGGGCCGACAAACTGGTCAGCCGCCTCGACAACGCCGGGGTTAGATTGGCGCTCTCCGACAAGCCCAATCCGGCCATTGCATTGGGGGCGGCAGGCATTCGGCTCGAGCAGTTGGTAGCACTCTACAGCGCGCTGACCCGTGAGGGGCAGGTG
>NZ_CAWNYS010000361.1:0-2137 GCF_963878295.1 Aeromonas sp. HMWF014
GGCCCACTTCGCCGGCATCGAACAGCGGCACCTGCCACTGGCGGCGCCAGTATTCGGCCCGCTCGAAGCTCATCCAGGGATCGTTGCGACTGGCGATCAGCTGGGCCGATACCTTGAGCGAACCCGCCAGCGCCTCATCCACTATGCCAAAGTGGGCCGGGTCGGCCGGCGCCACGATAAACAGCGAGGCCACCTTGTCGGGCTGCTGACGCGCCGCCATGATGGCCGCCAGCGCACCGAAGGAGTGAGCCACCAGATGGGCCCGGCCGCGCCGACTGCGCAGCTTGCTCGCCAGCTTGGCGCTCCAGACCGTCAGGTCCGGCTTGTCCCACGGCAGGCCAGTCATACGCTGCCAGTGAGGGAAATATTGATGCCAGCGGCTCTGCCAATGATCCGGCCCACTGTTGTGCAGACCGGGAACCAGGAGGATCTTGTTCATCTTGGTGCTCCTATCAGCTGGCACAGGGGCCAGTTCAGTGATGGATATGGCGGCTATCAACGACCCGGCTGGTAAATCTGGTCAAACAGACCACCCTGGGCGAAGTGTTTCTTCTGGGCCTTGTCCCAATCCCCTTCCAGATCCTTGACGGTAAACAGAGTCAGTTGCGGGAACTGGGCCGCAGTCTCCTTCAGGATCGCCGGATTGCTGGGGCGGTAGTGATATTTGGCGATGATGCGCTGCCCCTCGTCGGAGTAGAGGTACTCGAGGTACGCCTTGGCAACCGCTTCGGTGCCATGTTTCTTGGCCACCTTGTCCACCACGGCCACCGGCGGCTCCGCCAGGATGGAGACCGACGGCACGACCAGCTCGAACTTGTCGCGGTTGCCGGGCTGACCCAGCACCAGCAGGGCTTCGTTTTCCCACGCCAGCAGCACGTCGCCGAGGCCGCGTTCGATGAAGCTGGTGGTGGCACCACGGGCCCCGGAATCCAGCACTTTCACATTCTTGTAGAGATCGCCGACGAACTGTTTGGCTCCCTCCTCACTGCCGCTCTGCTTCAGGGCATAGCCCCAGGCCGCCAGATAGTTCCAGCGCGCCCCGCCGGAGGTCTTGGGGTTCGGCGTCACGATGGCGATGTCCTTGCGCACCAGGTCGCCCCAATCCTTGATCTGCTTGGGATTGTCCTTGCGCACCAGAAAGACGATGGTGGAGGTATAGGGAGATGCGTTGTTGGCCAACCGGCTCTGCCAGTCGGTGGCGATCAAACCCTGCCTGGCGACGGCGTTGATGTCATAGGCCAGCGCCAGCGACACCAGATCTGCTTCCAGCCCGTCCACCACAGCGCGGGCCTGCTTGCCGGAGCCACCGTGAGACTGGCTCACCACGACGTCGTCACCCGTCTTGGCTTTCCACTCCCTGGCGAAGGCGCCGTTGTACTCCTGAAACAGCTCGCGCGTCGGATCGTAGGAGACGTTGAGCAGGCGGATCTCGGCGGCATTCGCCTGGCCGAGGGTTAGCAGAGAAAACAGGGTGAGGGCGGTCATTCGCAGTGTCATGGTGATACTCCATATCGTTGGGTTGAATGCAGCATGCCGTGGGCTTGTTATGCCGAGAACCAAGAAATAACGCTTTGCTTATCTCTTTTGCTCATATCAACCCGCCGACAGGCTCCGCTCGCACACTCTGTGAGCCATGCCTCCCTGCCCCCCCGTTGGCTGTGCCATCATGGGATCAAGGCCATGACACAGCGAAAAGGAAGTCGTTATGTGGATCAATGCAGACCCCGTCAATGGGGCCATGGTGTCGCTGGCCATCGGCCTCATCATAGGGTTGGAACGCGGCTGGCAGGTGCGCCAGCTGGGAGACAACCAGCGCATCGCAGGGATGCGGACCTACGGCCTCATCGGTCTGCTCGGCGGTGTCTGCGCCCTGCTGCTGCCGACGCTGGGCCCCTGGCTGCCGCTGCTCGGCCTGCTGGCGGTGGTGACGGGCTGCGGCCTCTCGGTCTGGCTGGCACAGCGCTGGCAGGGGGAGTTCGGCCTCACCAGTTCGGTCGCCATGCTGCTCACCTACCTGCTTGGCCTGATGTCTGTGCTGCTGAGCCCGAGCGAGGCGGTGGCCTGCGCCGTGCTCGCGGCCCTCTTGATGGGGCTCAAGGGCAAGATCCAGCAGGGGATGCTGTTTCTGAGCGAGACC
>NZ_CAWNYS010000362.1:0-3425 GCF_963878295.1 Aeromonas sp. HMWF014
TGGCCTACTTCAAGATTAGCCTTTCAACACGTAATTGGGACAGAGCCTTTACTAAGGCCCTCAAAGAGGCCTTGGCACTGGTCGATGTTCGGCTGCTCGACCATCTGGTAGTTGGCGCTGAGGGCGTAGTCTCGCTGGCCGAGCGAGGCCTGCTATGAACGTTCCCCCTGGCAAATCACACCTCACCGCCCTCGATATCCTCATCGAGTTGCGTTGCTGGCTTGCAGACAACGTCCAGATGCAGGCAGCGCCCGCTATCGTCGCTCATCTGCCCAATGGCTACCGGCTCACCCAAGCCGATTGTATCGAGGCCATTGATGCGCTGCTGCATCAGCTACGCCATTAGCCAACCCAAGAAGGGACACGCACCATGCAATTACCCAATTCCTCGAGCACCCCCTCAACAAATTGCGAGATGGCTTGCTTGCCAACTACCCCTCAATTGTCCCTGTGTCTATCAGGTCACTCAGCCCTGATGGCGGGCAGCTCCTGCTGCGAGAGCTTAAATCTGGGGCAGTAAACAAGGGGGCGCATCAATGCGCCCCCGCTGTTGCCATTCCCATGGTGTGCTGAAATCACGATGTGAGCAGAGGTGTTGGCATTGCAGGTGCCATCTGAGGTTGGCAGCAGACAACAAATCAACCTACATTCTCATACATGTCAGTAGCGTCGCTGATAGCTGAGCTTTTTACTTTCAGCTGGGTAGAGGGCCAAGGATAAGAATGAAACATATCTCTATACAAAACATTACGAACCCGACCAGCACTCATGTAAAGAGCCTGACTCGATATCTGTTGCTTTCCTTGCTCTTTATCGGGCTGGTGCCACTCATTTCGGTGGGGTTTTTGGCATATCAGCGTAGTAGCCAAAGCCTGAATGATAAAACGGGGAGCTTTCTGGCCGCTCAGGCGCGAGAGGCGATAGACAAGATTGATCGTAACTTGTTTGAACGCTACAGCGACGTGCAAATGATGGCTCTCAACCCCAAGGCATTAGAGGACCCCGCCAGCGTCAGCACAACTGCCGATATTTACACCCAAGCATATGGCTTTTATGACTTGATGGTGATTGCCGACCCTGCGGGGAACATCATCGCGAGCAGCACTTCAACAGGAG
This sequence comes from Aeromonas sp. HMWF014, assembly GCF_963878295.1. NCBI lineage: Bacteria > Pseudomonadati > Pseudomonadota > Gammaproteobacteria > Aeromonadales > Aeromonadaceae > Aeromonas > Aeromonas sp. HMWF014. The sequence continues at coordinate 1,117 of NZ_CAWNYS010000362.1, forward strand.
ATGGTCGGCAGATCAACAGTGAGGCATTACGAACTACATCGGTGGCCGATACGGAGTGGTTCCAACGTGTCATGAGTGGTTATCTCGAGCATGGTCAAAGCTATTACCGTGATGCTACGTATGACCCTCTGCTTAAATTGGCAACGGGTGCTGAAGCGCAGACACTCCTGTTTGTTGCACCTGTTTATGGCACGGATGGCAAGATAGCGCGTATATGGGCTAACTGGGTTTCGTTTGACCGTGTTGTTGGCGAAATAATGGGAAGCGTCCGACAACAACTCCTGGATGGTGGCAATACGGGCATAGGAACCCTGGTATTGTCCCATGATGGCTTGATACTCGAACCCAGACCGGATGATGGCGCTTCATCAGCACCATTACTGAAAATAGGTTCGCTAGGTATCATGGACCTGCGCCAAGGCTCCACAGGCTTTATCACTGTCGGCGCCGAAGACGCAGGTGGAAAGGCCCAAATTATTGGCTATTCCAGCTCAAAAGGTATTCTTGGATTCAGAGGCTATCACTGGGGAGTGCTGATTAAGCAAGAACTTGCGGCGGCATCCATTGCTGCGCGTGATTTGGGGCATTTTGTCGTGATTGTCTCACTGGTCGCGTTTCCATTGATCCTGTGGCTAGCCCTTGCCATTAGTCGTTCATTCAGAAAAACAACCGAAGGGCGAGAGCAAGCACTCTTTAAAGAAGCTGAGCGTCAGGATTTTGAAGCTAGGTTGCACCGGGCGCTGGATGCCAGTGAGTCGGAAGAGGAGACATTTGCAGTGGTGGGTGAAGCACTATCACTTGCCATCAAAGCAACACCTGGTGAAGTGTTGTTGGCAGACTCGAGTCAGATGCATTTTCGCCAGGTTGTGATTGCCGAACCGGCAGGTGCCCCCGGCTGCATGGCTCAGACACCTCGCCAATGCTTGGCATTTAGACGAGGGGCAACCTTGATATTCCCGGATTCAGAGTTGATGGATGCCTGCCGCAAATTGAGGGGGCGTCCAGGTGGCACTTGCTCTGCCGTGTGTATTCCAATGACCAGCATGGGTAAACAAGCTGGTGTTTTGCACGTATCGGGCGCTCAGGGACAAATCTTTGATAGTGAAACTGTTTCACGTTTGCAGTCTATCGCATCGCGTGCGAGCACCCGGATCGCCATGTTACGAGCCATGCAAGAAACACAGTTACAAGCAGAAACCGATGGTCTCACAGGGTTACTGAATCGGCGCAGCCTTGAAAATCAGGCTCGTGCTTTGTTGTCGCGCAAAGGGCCCGTATCTGTGGCTTTTTGTGATTTGGACCACTTAAAACGACTCAACGATAGTTTTGGCCATGAAGCAGGCGATCGTGCATTGCGGGTCTTCGCGCGGGTGTTGAGCGACGTGGTACGCAGCACTGATATCGTGGGGCGCTATGGTGGCGAAGAATTTGTCGTGATACTGCCTGATGCTCCGGTAACCGTTGCCGTGGATGTGATGAATAGAGTGCGGGAACAACTTGACCTCGCCTGCATGTCAGGGGCCATGCCAGCGGTCACGGCCAGTTTCGGGGTGGCCTATGGCGAAGGCCCCATAGATTTCGATGAAATCGTGCATGCTGCGGATGTGGCTTTACTGGTTGCAAAGCAGACGGGGAGGAATCGTGTCGTGGTGGCAGGAACAGTGAGTGATACCACTGTCGCCGTCGAATCGCATCAAGATAACAGCATCATGAAAACCAGTGAGCCAACTTTAAGTGATTGATAATAAATTGCTTTTACTTGCAACCGTTACTTCCCCACAAGGAGGGATGAGAAACTGCGCTAGTCACGGCTCTTTCGTGGACTTTGCTGCAAACGTTCAACCGTATTCTGACAACCGCGTCGCTGGGTGTCGGTATCGTTAAAAGGTTGGTAAAGCGGAGCATTGCTGGTGATGCTGTGGCCGAACGATGGAAAGCTTTTTGTCACATAAACGAATAAAATGCCGAGCGCCCACCCTATAGCCGCACTGGCTATCAGAATGGCGAACACTAGCAATACATCCACGACATAAGACCTCATCACATACCTCACCCGAGATTGTCAGTTTGCCTTTGACTGCAACCTCACTTCCTACACCCAGCATACTTCTAAACGATGCACTGGATATCCCCAAGACTCAATGTTGTTGCTGGTTTGTTGTATCAACTGTGTTGTCGTTGCGGTCAAGCGATGGGGCAAATGCATTATCAATACAACAGGCGACCAGCCGATCACGCTGGCACCCGATAACGCGGATTATCTGGTCCAACACCATGATCTGGATATGCCGACACAACCCACAGGGCCA
>NZ_CAWNYS010000363.1:0-14183 GCF_963878295.1 Aeromonas sp. HMWF014
GTGGTCTACCCCGCCGCCGCGCCGAAGAAGCGGGAGCTGGTCTGCGTGGCCCGCGAGCCGCTGGCGCGGGATCTGGAGACCTTCTGGTTCGAGGCGGCCGATGGCGAGCCCCTGCCCGACTACCTGCCGGGCCAGCATCTGCCCATCAGCCTCGATATCAAAAACGAGCGAATTCAACGGCGCTATACCCTGAGCTCCACACCGGATCAACCGGAGCGTTACAGCATCAGCGTCAAGAAGGTGGAGGGGGGTCGCATCTCCCACTGGCTACACCAGCAGATGCAGGTGGGTGACCCGCTGCTGGCCGCTAATCCCGCAGGCGAGTTTCACTTGGGCGGCGAGCGCAATCTCCTGTTGCTCTCGGCAGGCTCCGGCGTCACCCCCATGCTGGCGATTGCCCGCACCCTGGCCCTGCGCGGGGAGCTGGAACATGTTCACTTTATGCACCTGTGCCGCAGCGAAGCGGACATTCCCGCCGCCAGCGAACTGCATGCCATGGCGCAGCAGGGCATGACGCTCACCCTGATCCTGAGCCAGCCAGATAGCCACTGGCAGGGGCTGCAAGGGCGACTCAATGATGAGCATCTGCGACGGGTCAAAGGGCTGGTCGAAAAAGAGGTCTTTATCTGCGGCCCCCACGGCTTTATGGCCGATGCTGCCGCCAAAGTTGCGGCCCTCGGCGTTCCGGCCGCACGGATCCGCCAGGAGAGCTTTGGCGGCGCCATTCTCTCGGTGGCACGCCCCCATCAGGCTGTGCAGCTGCGCATCGGCACCCAGACCTTCACCGGCAACAATCAGGGTACCGTGCTGGATCAGGCCAACAAGCAGGGAGTGGAGCTGCCCTGGAGCTGCCGCGCAGGCATCTGTGGCAGTTGCAAGCAGACGCTGGTTTCCGGTGACGTTGACCACCCGGATGCCCCCGCCATCACAGCCGCCGAGCGGGCCGAGGGCAAGATCCTCACCTGCTGCGCGGTGCCGCTGACCGATCTGGTGATCGGGCCGCAATAACATGATGAGAGGATCCCGGCTCCGGTCATGGCAATTTGAATTGGTGCAGCAAATTTAACAGCATCTGAGCCGTCACGCTGAGTTCTTCTGCCGTAGAACTCAGCTCTTCCGCTGTCGCTGCCGTTGATTGCATTGCATTGGTATTTTGTAACGCGGCCTGGCTAATGTTACCCATTGCACCCTGCTGCTCATTCAATGCTCTGGATATATCTTGCACCAATGCCGTCGTTTCCATGATCCTCGGTAGCATCTGCTTTAGTTTCTCACCCGTCTCGATGGAGGTCGCTTTTGCGTTTGTACACACAATCCCGATTTCTTGGGCCGCTTTTGATGATTTTTCAGCAAGACGCCTGATTTCGGTGGCCACAGTAGCAAAACCTCGGCCACTCTCACCGGCCCTGGCAGCCTCAATCGCAGCATTAATAGCTAATAAATCCGTTTTACGTGAAATCTCATTGATGATGGACACTCTCTGGAAAATGTCCTGAATAGCAGACAACAATTTATCCATATACAAGCCGCACTCCTGTGCATTTAATGAGGTCTGCACTGCGATTCTTTCTGTGACGGTGGCGTTGTCTGAGTTGCATTTTATCGCATTCATCACCATGTCAATTGATGAACCTGTTTTATCTATGACGAGCGACTGCTCACTTGCTGAAGATGACAGCATCTCTGCAGTTGATAATAATTGTTGCGATGCATTGCTAATAGTGCCAGATATGTTTTTCACATTAGTCAATGTCTTCGACAACTGGATTGACATCATTCGCACATTATATAGTAAACTGCCTCTATCATATTTATCTATTTTAATCTCACAAGAAAAATCCCCCTGAGCGACTTCATTAATTGCTTTGATGCTAGTAGCAGGCTCAGCCCCTAACATAACATGCAGTTTTCGATGTATGAAAAACAATGATGATGTCAACGCACACATGAGCAACAATATTAAAGTGATAACAAGTTTCAACCAATATGAAGATTCATCATCACTGCTTGCAATCAGCTGATTAGTACGGGCGTCCATCATTTTATAAAAATTATCGACCCCCTTCATTATATTTATTTTGTCAGTATGATACTGGGTATCAAAAAGTATTCGCCTGGCGAAATCAAGATCAGGTTCCTTGATAATTGTAAACTGTCCCATAGCATCCACAAAACGGCCTTTCACTGCATTAAAAGCGATTGTTTCCGTTTTCACCAGTCTGTCTGAACTTTCTTGCGCTCGGGTTAACTCTTGCAATTCATCTTGGGTAAAACCCGCCTGTTGCATCATAGATTTCAAGGAAATAGCAGTACCGTTCCCTCTTGGCGGTATGTCAGAAACAGCCATGTAATCCCAATATATACGGTTATAATCCAATGGCCTTGGCTGTAGACCATTTCTGATATCAAGAACGTCAAAGTACTGTTTTTCATACTTAGGATCGGCTGTTTGTGCATAGGTCCTGACCAATCTAGTCAGATCATCCGAGCTCTGACGTAATTCATTGGCCAATAATACGCTTTGATAACGTTGTTGTTCAACATCCCTCTGTTTTTCAACTTTACCTTTCAGCGTAAAAATCGAATAAAAAAGCAAAATGGAGATGGCAAGTGAAATACTTGCTATCAATAACAAGAGTTTCTTTATTGTCCAAACCATAAAACCACCATAGCGCAATCTGGTTACCCCACACATGCTGTCATCTACAAGGGTCTATTCAAGCCTTAGGCTGACTACTACAGCATAACGCAGTTAGGGAGAAGTGCTATTTCAGGTCGATATATCGAGAAAATCAGTTGTCAGCGTACTAGTACCTAATCCTTGGCCAATTAGAGCACGAACGTTATCACCCGCCAGACTCAAAACATGCCTTTTTAGTTCTCCATGATATTCCCAAGAGTCCCTCCCATACAGGCCTTTATCCTATTTACGGAAAATATGGCTAAGATAGCTGTTTTTTGAAGGCATTACCTATACTGACCATGGAATCTGTTGACTTGAGATGCTCAACAAGACGCTCCCTGATGAGAATAAGGACGCTCGCACCATGGAACAAAACAAGCCTGCCTTTCAGCTCAATTTGCTGCTATCGGTAATCACCCTGATCCTGCTGTCACTGGTGTTTTTTGCCTACAGCTGGTCAGGGGCGCAACTCGAACAGAGTTATCAGCAACGTTACCAATCCTATCTACTGGCCGATGAGCTGCGACAATCCTCCGACGATCTGACCCGGCTCGGTCGCACCTATGTGATCACCAAGGATCCCGCCTACGAACAGCAATACATGCGGATCTTGGCCATTCGCAACGGGGAGCAAAACCGGCCAGAGAGCTATCACCGCATCTACTGGGATTTTGTCGCTGCCAGCGGCCAGAGTCCTCGCCCCGAGAGCCGCATTCGTCGCGGCCTGATCGACCTGATGAAGGACGCCGGTTTCACCGACGAGGAGCTGGCCAAGCTCAACGAGGCCAAAAACAACTCGGATGCTCTGGTCAACACCGAAGTGGCAGCCTTCAAGCTGGTACAGCAGACGGATGGCGACCCGGTCGCCAACCAGCAAAAGGCCATCGCTATGATGCATGACAAAACCTATCACCAGAACAAGGGGCGCATCATGTCCCCCATAGACGACTTCTACGTCATGATGGAGAACCGTACCCAGCAGGCTGTGGACGATACCACCAACCAGTCCTCCATGCTGCGTTACCTCTTCATCCTACTGGGTCTGGTGTTGATGTTCTTCCTGTGGCGCACCTACAAGGCCCTGCTCGACCTGATCGGCACCTCGGTCAGCCAACTCAGGAGCGAGCTCGGCAGCCTGGCACAGGGAGATTTCTCGCGCCAGATCCATGTGCCAAGCGGCGCAAAAGAGAGCCTTATCGGCTTACTGGCCAGCATGCAGTCCACCCTCAAGGGGATCATCACCCAGGTCTCCCACTCCACCGAGGAGCTGTCAGGATCGGCCGACAGCATAGCCCAGATAGCGGAGCAGACAGCCCAGTTTGCCACCTCCCAGCAAAGCAGTACCCAGACGATGGCGGCGGCCATCGAGGAGCTGGTGGTGAGCATCAGTCATCTCTCCGACAACGCCACCCATGCCGACGAGCTGAGCAAAGTCTCCGCCAACACCCTGGAAGACGGATCCGGCGTCATCAAGCAGACCCTGGACAGCATACTGAGCATCTCGGACACCGTATCCAACGCGGCCAGCAGCCTCTCCGAACTCAACAGCCACACTCAGCAGATCTCGGACATCATAGAGGTGATCCGCAGCATCGCCGATCAGACCAATCTGCTGGCCCTCAACGCCGCCATCGAAGCGGCCCGGGCTGGCGAGCAGGGACGGGGCTTCGCCGTGGTAGCCGACGAGGTACGCAATCTCGCCAGCCGCTCGGCGGCGTCAACCCAGCAGATCACCGGCATGATCAGCAAGATCCAGAGCGGGGCGGATGCCTCTATCCGCAGCATGGAGAACACGGTCAACAACGTCTCCCGCGGAGTGAGCCTGGCCAACCAGACGAGCGAGGCCATCGCCAGTATCAAGAGCCACGCCGCCAACCTGACCGGCCTGATGGGGGAGATCAGCCACACCCTGCGCGAGCAGTCCACCGCCGCCAACGAGGTGGTCTCTACCGTCGGCAGCATCACCTCCCTCTCCGAGCAATCGGGGGATGCCGCCCGCCATGTGTCGCAAGAGGCGGCCAAGCTCAAGCAGCTGTCACGGGTGCTGCGTCAGGAGATGGGGCACTTTAAGCTTTAAAAAACGCTGCAAAGCAAAACGGCTGCCACAAGGCAGCCGTTTTTTTATTCGGGGTTTATCCCCAAATATCCAGCATCTATCAACCGCGCAAGGCGGCGATGCGCTGCTCGATGGGCGGGTGGCTCATGAACAGTTCGCTCACGGAGCGCTTGCCATTGATGCCAAAGGCCATCATGGCACCTTCCATCTGCGGCTCGGCCCCGCGAGAGAGGCGCTGCAACGCGGCAATCATCTTGTCGCGGCCAGCCAGCTTGGCAGCTCCGGCATCGGCGCGGAACTCACGCTGACGGCTGAACCACATGACGATGATGGAGGCCAGCACGCCGAACAGCATCTCCAGCACGAACACTGTGATCATGTAGGCAAAGCCACCCGAGTTGCTGCTCTCTTCGCTGTTGTTGGAGCTGAAGAAGTTGCTGATGAGACCGGCCACAATACGGGCGAAGAACATCACGAAGGTGTTCACCACCCCCTGGATCAGGGTCAGGGTCACCATATCGCCGTTAGCCACGTGGCTCACCTCGTGAGCCAGCACAGCTTCCGCCTCGTCCCGGCTCATGCTGTAGAGCAGGCCGGAGGAGACAGCGACCAGCGAGTCGTCGCGGCGGGCACCGGTGGCGAACGCATTCATCTCGGGGGAGTCGTAGATCCCCACTTCCGGCATCTTGATGCCCGCTTCACGGGCCTGACGGGCCACGGTACTGACCAGCCAGTGCTCGGTCTCGTTGCGGGGTTGCTCGATGACCTGGACGCCATAGCTACGCTTGGCCATCCACTTGGACATCAGCAAGGAGATAAAGGAACCCCCAAAACCGAACACGGCACAAAACATCAACAAACCGGAAATGCTGGACTTGTTGATCCCCAGAACCGAGAACAGGATATTGAGTACCACCCCCAGCACCAGCATGACGGCCAGGTTGGTCACCAGGAACAGCGTAATTCGCTTCATTATTGACTCCTTGTGAGATATGGATGCGTGGCCCCGTACAGCTTCATTACCTGCCGGGACCACACCTGCTCAACATAATATATAGATTCGATGAATGTTCGCTGAATGTCGTCATCAGAGCAGGGGCGAAATGTCGAGACGCCCGCTCAGATCGGCATCGAGTGGATTGTTCACAAAGGGTATCTCACCCAAAAATGGGGCAGGCAGCAAGCCCCTGAGCGTGTCCAGATTCTCCTGGTAGTGGCTCATGGAGCCGTGCAACCGATTGATGACCCAGCCAGCCACCGGCAGGTGGTCGTTGCGAATGGCGGCGAAGGTGAGCAGCGCATGGTTGAGGCAACCCAGCTTGGCCCCCACCACCATGATCACCGGCATGTTCTCCTGCTTGACCCAGTCCGACAGCAGGTACCTACGATCCAGCGGTAAAAACCACCCCCCGGCCCCCTCCACGACGATGAGCTCGGCACCGGCCTGCTCTATCTGGCGCAAACCATCGGACAAGCCTTTCAGCGTGATGGCCTCACAGGCCTCGCTGGCGGCGATATGGGGCGCGATGGGCGGTTCAAAGGCGAACGGATTGACCAGATCGTAGGGCAAAGGCAGGCTCGCGGCCTCCTGCAACAGCACTGCGTCCAGGTTGCGCAGTCCATCCGGGGTACGGGCACAACCGGCGGAGACCGGCTTGTAACCGGCGCACTGGATGCCGTGGGCGGCAAATTCCAGCAACAGGGTACGGGCGACTACCGTCTTGCCCACATCGGTGTCCGTGCCCGTGATAAAGAAGGATTTAACCATGATAACTCCTCAACACAAATCAGGTGGCTCCCCCTGGTGGGGGCAGCTCACCTGCGTATCAACTCTTTCAGGCAGCGTAGCAGAACCACAGCCCGCTCAAACCCGGACCGGCTTATCGGCGACCCACTTGCCCCAGACAGACCTGATAGCTGGCGGTCAGCCTGCCGTCCGGCTGGCGGTAGGCTTCATAAGCCAGGCTAAGGCGCTGCAAACGCTGCCGGCTGCTGAGACCAGGCTGGCGCTCGTCATTGATCTGGCTGGCCCCTATCCCTTTGAGATCGCGCAGCAGACCGGTCAGCTCGGGATAGGCGAGCGACCAGGTCAGGCTCTCGAGGCGAGGGGCGGTGAAGCCCCCGGCGGCGATAGCATCGTGCAATTGTGGCAGGCTGAGGAAGCGATTGACATGGGCACTGTCATCAACCGTGCGCCAGGCCTCACGCAATTGCCAAAGCGAATCAGAGAGCAGGGTCGAGAACCACAGCTGGCCACCGGGTTTGAGCACCCGATGCAGCTCGGCAAAGGCCTGCGCCGGACGCTCGCACCACTGCAAGGCCAGACTGGAGAAGACCCAATCCAGACTCTGATCGGCAAAGGGCAACTGCTCCGCATCGCCGCACAGGAGATGAGCACCACTGCCGCGCAGGGCCGCCTGCTGTAACATGCCGGGAGCGAGATCCAGTCCATGTAGCCGGTGACAACGGCGGGCGAGCTGCGGCAGGAAGAACCCGGTGCCACACCCCAGATCCAGTCCTGATCCCGGCAAGGTATCTGCCAAAGTATCCCCTTGCCCCCCATGATCCGGCTCCGACGCAGGCAAGGCGTTTGTCATCCGCTTGAGCAGCGCCAGCCCCACCTCCTGCTGAAAGCAGGCGTGGGCGTCGTAGTGACGGGCGGCCGCACCGAAGCGACGGGCGAGCTGGGCCTTGTCGACCGACTGGAAACGCTCATGCATGGCGAGCACCTCTCGGGTCTGCGGCATCCTCATTACCCGTGGCCGACAGGGTGCAAGGGCCAAGGGCCTCAAGCAGGCGGTCTATATCCTGTTCGCGGTGGGCCGCGCTCAAAGTGATGCGCAGCCGCGCCGTGCCCACCGGCACTGTCGGTGGCCGAATCGCGGTGACCCAGAGCCCTAATGCGCGCAGTCGTTCGGCCAGTTGAAGCGCGGCACTGCTCTCTCCCACCAGCAGCGGCTGGATCGGGGTGTTGCTCGCGCCAAGCTGCCAGCCAAGGGCAGTGGCGCCCTGCCGAAAGCGGGCGATCAGCTGGGCAAGATGAGCACGGGACTCGTCGGCTGCGCGCACCAGTTCGATGCTCTTGCTGACGGCGCAAGCCTGCGCGGCCGGCATATGGGTGCTGTAGACGTAGTGGCGGGCAAAGTTGACCAGATAGTCCACCAACTCGCGACTGCCGCCGACAAAGGCACCGGCCACCCCGAGCGCCTTGCCAAAGGTGCCCATCTGGATGTGCACGCTGGCCGGTGGAACCCCTTGCGCCGCCAGGGTGCCGCGCCCTTGTGACCCCAGCACGCCGAGGCCGTGGGCATCGTCGATCATCAGCCAGTTCCCGCTCTGGGCGGCGAGTGTTGCGAGTTCAGCCCAGGGAGCCTGATCCCCATCCATGCTGAACACCCCTTCCGAGACGATCAAGCCACGGTTGGGTTCGAGTTGACGTGCAAGAGCGGCCATATCGTTATGACCAAAGCGCGTCATCTTGCAGGGCAGCTGGCTGCCCATCTCTTGCAGGGAGGCATGATTGAGTTTGTCTTGCCACAGCAGATGCGCCTTGCCGAGCAGGGCTTTGAGCACCGCTTGATTGGCAGAAAAACCGCAGTTGAACAGCAGCACCGCCTCAACCCCGAGCCACTCAGCCAGCGTCTCTTCCAGCTGCTGGTGAGCCCGACTGTAGCCGGTGACCAGCGGCGAGGCGCCAGATCCGGTGCCATAGCAGTCAATTCCCGCTTTGAAGGCGGCTTTGATGGCGCTGTGATCCGCCAGCCCTAGATAGTCGTTGGCGGAAAAATTGAGGTAGTCGCGCCCGTCGACCTGCAACCGCCCAGCCACACTGCCATGCGTCGCGATGCGGCGACGCAGCAAATCAGCCTGCTCGCGCCCGGCCAGCGCCGCGCCCAACGCAAAGGGGCCCGTTACTGCAAGGCCAGTCATGACCGCGTGGCACCTGTGCGGGGACGGGTAGCATCGTAAAACATCTCATCCGGCGCGTTCTGGCGGCTCACCTCGGCCAGCAGCTCTTCTTCCAGTTCCAATGTCTGAACCTGATCCGGCTTCTGGGCCCGCTGAGCGGGGTGAATGCCGAGTCGCTTGAACAGCTGCATGTCGCTGTTTTCATCGGGGTTGGGGGTGGTCAGCAGTTTGCAGCCGTAGAAGATGGAGTTGGCCCCCGCCATAAAGCACATGGCCTGCATCTGCTCGTTCATCTTTTCTCGCCCGGCGGAGAGGCGCACATGGGAGGCGGGCATCATGATCCGCGCCACGGCTATGGTGCGGATAAACTCGAACGGGTCGAGGTTCTCTTCGTTCTCCAGCGGCGTCCCCTTCACCTTGACCAGCATGTTGATGGGCACGCTCTCCGGGTGGCGTGGCAGGTTAGCCAGCGCCATCAGCAGACCCGCCCGATCCTTGGCCTGCTCGCCCATGCCGACGATGCCGCCGGAGCAGACCTTCATGCCGGCGCCGCGCACATGCTCCAGAGTATCGAGCCTGTCCTGATAGGTGCGGGTGGAGATGATCTCGCCGTAGAACTCCGGCGAGGTGTCGAGGTTGTGGTTGTAGTAATCGAGTCCCGCAGCGCCAAGACGCGCCGCCTGATCGGCGGTCAGCATCCCTAAGGTCATGCAGGTCTCCATCCCCAGCCCGCGCACCTCCTCAATCATCCTGATGACGTAGGGCATGTCCTTCTCTTTGGGGTTGCGCCAGGCGGCTCCCATGCAGAAACGGGACGAGCCGTTGGCCCTGGCCTCGCGGGCCCGCTCCAGCACCTTCTCCACCTCCATCAGCCGCTCGGTCTCGAGCCCGGTATGATAACGGGCGCTCTGGGGGCAATATTTGCAATCCTCCGGGCAGGCGCCGGTCTTGATGGAGAGCAAAGTGCTCACCTGCACCTCGTTCGGGTCGAAGTGGGCGCGATGTACGGTCTGGGCCTGGAACAGCAGATCGTTGAAGGGCAGGGCAAACAGGGCCTGAACCTCGGACAGGGTCCAGTCGTGGCGAAGGGCGTGGTCGCCCGGGGTGAGAGCATTCATACATGGCTTCCGGTTGTGATAAGTGGGATCCTGCGCCGGCCATCCCGGATGAGCGAACACAAAACCCGCCGCTGTGCCTGCCCCCTGAATGGGCAAAGCCAAGTGGCTGAAATTGTTGGCTAGTGTAGAGAGCGCGCGTAGACTGTCAACACCGACCAGATCAAACCAATTGACAACAGAACATATAATGACCAACCAAGAATTCGACCTGCACCACATCTGGCACCCCTATACCTCCCTGACCCATCCCCTGCCCTGCTATGAAGTTGCCAGCGCCAAAGGGGTAACCATCACCCTCAGCGACGGCCGCGAACTGGTGGATGGCATGAGTTCCTGGTGGGCCTGCGTGCACGGTTATCAAGTGCCTGAACTGGACGCGGCCGCCACCACCCAGCTCGGCAAGATGTCTCACGTGATGTTTGGCGGCCTGACCCATGCCCCGGCGGTCGAGCTGTGCCGCAAGCTGGTGGAGATCACGCCAGCTAAGCTGGATCGGGTATTTCTGGCAGACTCGGGATCGGTGGCGGTGGAAGTGGCGCTCAAGATGGCCCAGCAGTACTGGCACGCCAAAGGCACCCCCAGAGCCAAGTTCCTCACCCTGCGCGGCGGCTATCACGGCGACACCTTCGGTGCTATGAGCGTTTGTGATCCGGATGGCGGCATGCATGAGCTCTATAAAGGCTTCCTACCGGAGCACCATTTCGCGCCGGCACCGAGCTGCCGTTTCCACGCCGAGTGGGACGAGCAGAGCGTGGTGGCGCTGGCCACGCTCATGGCCGATCATCACGAAGAGATCGCGGCCATCATCCTCGAACCCATAGTGCAGGGCGCGGGCGGCATGCGCTTCTACCATCCCCGCTACCTGCAGTGGGTGCGCGCCCTGTGCGACGAGTTCGACGTGCTCTTGATTGCCGACGAGATCGCCACCGGCTTTGGTCGCACCGGCCAGCTGTTTGCCTGCGACTGGGCGGGGATCAGCCCCGACATCATGTGTCTGGGCAAGGCGCTCACCGGCGGCTATCTCACCCTCTCGGCGACCCTGACCACCGAACATGTTGCCCGCACTATCTGTGACGGCACGGCGGGGGTCTTTATGCACGGCCCCACCTTTATGGGCAACCCGCTGGCCTGCGCCGTGGCCAACGCCTCCATCGATCTGCTGCTCGCCTCCCCCTGGGCCGAGCGGGTGCAGGCCATCGAACATCAGCTCAAGACCGAACTGGTCGCGCTGACCCTCAACCCGGCCGTGGCCGATGTGCGGGTACTCGGCGCCATCGGCGTGGTGGAGATGAAAGAGCGGGTGGACGTGGCCCGCATCCAGCGCAAGTTCGTCGAGCTGGGAGCCTGGATCCGGCCATTTGGCAAACTCATCTACCTGATGCCCCCCTTCGTCATCACCCCCGAGGAGCTGAGGGTATTGACCGGCGCCATCAATGAGGCCATCGCCAGCGGCGAATTCTGAGCCTGAATGAATAGGCCCTGCATGAGAATGCAGGGCCTATTGACTCTTTTTCATTAGAATGTGAGCAAGGCACCAGACCCGAACGACCGGTGCGAGTAGACTGCGCGGGTTTTACCCAACAGATGTACCGTTCCCATGCGCCTTTCCATTGCTGCCAAAATCAACTTCTTCCTGCTGTTCATCTTCTCCATGGTGCTGGTCTTCTCCGCAGCCTATCAGGCCGTGCGCGAGCGGGATCTCATCCTGACCCTGATCAAGGAGCAGAGCCGCGAGCAGAGCGAAGCCTACTTCGATGGCCTCAACATGCTGATGCTGACCGGCAAGATGGACGCCCGAGATACCCTGCGAAACAAATTCCTCGAGCACGCCCATGTGGAGGATGCCCGCATCGTCCGTGGCGAGGCGGTGAGCAAACAGTTCGGGCCAGGGCGCGCAACCGAACAGAGCAAAGATGAGTTCGATGAGTTGGCGCTGGCGGGCAAGGGCAGTCTGGAGGTGGTGCACGATGACATGCACAGCCGGCTGGTCGTGACCCGACCGCTGCTGGCAAAAAAAGATTTTCGCGGCACCGACTGCACCAGCTGTCATCTGGTGCCGGAGAACACTGTGCTCGGTGCGGTGCGCTTTGACTACTCCCTCGACTCCCTCTTTACCCGGGTTGAGCAGAACATTCTCACCTCGGCACTCATTCTCACCAGCATCTTCGGGATGGGGCTGCTGCTGACCCTCTGGGTCATCCGCACCTGGATAGTCCGCCCCCTCAACCAGCTGACCCGCTCAATGGAAGAGGCCACCGATCAGCACGACTTCGGCCACCGGCTGGAGGGGGATGACGGGGATGAGATAGGTCGGGTGGCACTGGCCTACAACCAGATGCTCGACAGCGTGGAGCGCCAGCTGGGCAAGCGCCCCACCGCTCAGGGGAAGCAGGACAAACCGCAGGATTAACCCGCGTAGTAGAACAGCAAACTGGCGATGAGGATCAGCAACAAGATAGCCAGATGCACCCGGCCGACATCCTCCTGGCGGCGGCAACGTTGCCGTTCAAACAGCAAGACCACCAGCGTCAGCACAGAGCAACCCCAGAGCCCGCGCTCCAGCCAGGGGGTCAGCACGGGATCCCAGCTCTGGCGCACCTTGACCCCGCCATAGATCAGAAAACCGTAGGCGATCTGCGGCCGCGCGAAGTGATAGAGGGAGAGCAAGGCGATGAAGCCGCCCCAGCAGAGGATCACCAATCCCTGCAACACCCGGGCCAACCGGTCAGGTCCATGTCGCCGCTCTTTCACACCCATCCCCCACCCAAGCGGCCCGGTCATGAGGTGATCCGGGCACAAAACCCCTCCAGAGTCCGACATTTTTGCTTGTTTATCAAACCCGCGCGGGTAAGATTGACGGCTTAGTCTGCCATGATGGGCCAATCAATGCCCGGGCCAGACCCCTAGTGTTGCAAATAGCGCTGCAAGAACAAGCTGGAGACAATATTTCGATGACGCACGCATCCGTAGTAGATGTGCTGACCGGTAAATATGCGGTTGGCACCACCCAGACAGTCAAAGGGTGGATCCGGACTCGCCGTGATTCCAAGGCGGGGATCTCATTTTTGGCCGTCTCCGATGGCTCCTGTTTCCATCCGGTACAGGCGGTTGTCCCCAATACCCTGGCCAATTATGAGAATGAAGTGCTGCGTCTGACCACTGCTTGCTCCGTGGAAGTGACCGGTGTGATTGCCGCCTCCCAGGGCAATGGCCAGGCTTTCGAACTACAAGCCACCGAGGTCAACGTCGTGGGCTGGGTCGAAGATCCGGACACCTACCCCATGGCCGCCAAGCGCCACAGCATAGAGTACCTGCGCGAACAAGCTCACCTGCGTCCGCGCACCAACATAGTCGGCGCCGTGACCCGGGTACGCAACTGCCTGGCACAAGCCATCCACCGCTTCTTCCACGAAGAGGGCTATCTGTGGATTGCGGCGCCGCTCATCACCGCCTCGGACACCGAAGGTGCCGGCGAGATGTTCCGCGTCTCCACCCTGGATCTGGAAAACCTGCCGCGCACCGACGCCGGCAAGGTCGACTACGACAAGGACTTCTTCGGCAAGGAGACCTTCCTGACCGTTTCCGGTCAGCTGAACGTCGAAACCTATGCCTGTGCCCTCTCCAAGGTCTACACCTTCGGGCCCACCTTCCGCGCCGAAAATTCCAACACCAGCCGCCATCTGGCCGAGTTCTGGATGGTTGAGCCGGAAATTGCCTTCGCCAACCTTGACGATAACGCTGCCCTGGCCGAAGCCATGCTCAAATACGTCTTCAACGCCGTGCTGAGTGAGCGCCGCGACGATCTGGAGTTCTTTGCCCAGCACGTCGACAAGGATGCCATCGGCCGACTGGAACGCTTCGTCTCCTCCGACTTCGCCCAAATCGACTACACCGATGCCATCGAAGTACTGAAGAACTGTGGCAAGACTTTCGAGTTCCCCGTCTCCTGGGGCATCGATCTCTCCTCCGAGCACGAGCGCTATCTGGCCGAAGAGCACTTCAAGTCGCCTGTGGTGGTGAAGAACTACCCGAAAGACATCAAGGCCTTCTACATGCGCCTCAACGACGACGGCAAAACCGTGGCCGCCATGGACGTACTGGCACCCGGGATCGGCGAGATCATCGGTGGTGCCCAGCGTGAGGAGCGCCTTGAGGTGCTGGATGCCCGCATGGCCGAGATGGGGCTGAACAAGGAAGATTACTGGTGGTACCGTGACCTGCGTCGTTTCGGTACCGTACCCCACGCCGGTTTCGGTCTGGGCTTCGAGCGTCTGGTGGTCTACGTGACCGGCATGGGCACCGTCCGCGACGTGATCCCCTTCCCGCGTACCCCGCGTACCGCCGAGTTCTGATTACGGCCACTTGCCGACAAAGCCGACCCCAGGGTCGGCTTTTTGTTATCCAGGCAGCGGCATTT
>NZ_CAWNYS010000364.1:0-7833 GCF_963878295.1 Aeromonas sp. HMWF014
GTTTGATATGATGTTGCGAGAACTTTTATAGACTATTTTCTCACCCTTATTCACTGGATGAGGGGTTTCTGAACGGTAGATAACATGATCCCAGTTTTTGTCATCAGTCTTTCCCGTAGCGCCGAACGCCGAGAGATGGCGCTCAAGCAGATGAAGCATCTAGGCATTGAGTTCAGCTTTTTTGATGCCATTGATGGCCGTAATTTGACGGAGGAAGATGTTGGGCTTGTTGATATGGTTGCAGCCAAGACCTTTTCAGGCCATGAACTGAGTCATGGCGAGATAGGGTGTGCACTGAGCCATATCAAGCTCTACGAGATGATGGTGGCAAAGGGAATCGAGCGTTGCGTCATTCTGGAAGATGACGCTTACCTACACATGCACTTCAAAAAAATCGTTGAAAGGATAGTTTCATGCAACAGCTCTGACATTGCTTTTCTGCACCATGGCAAGGCTAAAAAGTGGCCTCTTTTGCGAGCCCTGCCAGAGGGTTACCGGCTTGCCAAATACAGGACGCCCAGCAAACACTCCAAGCGTGCTGTGTTGTCTGCTGCCGGTTACATGTTGACGCTGAGGGGGGCCAAAAAATTATTGGCCAAGGCCTATCCGGTGCGAATGCCGGCGGACTACCTGACGGGTCTCCTGCAGCTGACTGGCCTGAGCGCTTCCGGCGTTGAGCCCTGCTGTCTGGATGTGGATCTCTTTACCACCACGATTGATGATCGGGCTTATGGCCACTATCTGGGATAGGCATGGGTTGAATAATAATGCCTCTGTCATGGCAGTGGATAGCCCTGACAGCACGGGGTAGAAGATAGGCTGTTGCATTCTGGATAACGTATGAATTTCAAAAAATTGCTCATCAATCAGATTGCCAAGTGGATGATTGGCAGGCAGCCTCTTGCCATTCCTGGTGCGGTAGAAGTGGAACCGACCCGTGTTCTGGTGATTTGCTATGACGCCATCGGCGACTTCATTCTCTCCCTGCCCGCCATTGCCCGGCTCAGGGAGATGTACCCCGCCGCTCGCCTTGAGCTGGTGTGCAGCCGGCGCAACGAGATGCTGGCGGCCTCGGTCGCCGGGATCGATGAATGCCATGTGATCACCTTGAACGATACCCTGTTATCGGCGGGTATGTGGTGTAAGCTGCGTGAGCTCAGGCACCGGCAGTATGACATCGTCATCAACCTGTTCGATGAGCCCGATGACATTGCCATGGCCAAGCTGTTGTTTCTGGCCAATGGTCGCCTGCAGTCATTGCCCTTGCGTTTCAAGAGCGAAGCGCAGCAGCGGGTGCTGCGACTGTTCAACCAAAAGGCCACCATAGTATCGTCACGCCCCATCCGGGAGCATTTTGTCTATCGCATGCTCAGCGTGACAGGTGATCAAACGCATGTGCCGGTCACTATACCGTCACCTTGCAATGAGCAGCTGGATACTCATGCTTATGGCCCCTATCTGCTGGTTAATCTGACGGGAAGTCAGGTGGGCAATTCGATGGTGGATCAGCAAATCAACGGCATTCTGGCCCAATTGCCAGTGTATCCGGGGGTTTCCTACCTGGTCTTCTCCAAGCGCCCTCTGGCATGTCAGCGGCAGGATATGACAGCTCTGTTTCCCGACACCATTCTCGATGCCGCCAAGCTCATCAAGGATGCTCGGGGTGTCATCTCGACGGATACCTCTATCATCCATATCTCGTCTTCGTTCGGGGTGCCCACTCTGGTGTTGATGAACAACGAGTCCTGGCGCGATGCGTTTATTCCGCTCTCTGGCCGCAATATCATCCTGAGATCGACCACGGATAACCTTTCCGCGCTTTCGCCTGTCGAGATCAGCCGTCAGGTCGATGCCCTGATGACACTGTAGTGGTGTCAGCCTGTTATCATATCTCCCCAATTCAACGGCCATCCTGGTAGATTCATGTCATTAATCAACGATCTGCAACTCAAGCGTGACATTTTTCGCCGCAAGGTGGGACGGTTTCTGTTTGATCGAAAACGGCCTGAACCCACCAGGGAGAGCGAGGGAAAAGTCGTCCTGCTGCGCTGGGATGCCAAACTGGGCGATGCGATCGTCTCGTCCTGGGTGGCCCGTGAGCTAAAGCGAGTCAACCCGGCACGTGAGGTGTGGATCGTGACAACGGCAGCCATGGCTCCCCTGTTTCGCGAGCATTTCGGCATGGATAGGGTCATCGAGGTGCCCAAGCGCCCCGGTTATTGTCAACTCAGGCGGTTGGCACAGTCACTGGGGGAGGTCGGTTGCCTGGTTCACTTTGGCAAGATGTTGAAGATGAAGGATATCTTTTTCATCAGTCAGGTCAGGGCAGATTGGGTCGCCGGCATGGACGACGCCCTGCAGGCCATCAATCTCAAGCTGGGAGCTGCGTCCAGCGGCATGCACTTCTCCGACAAGTTTGCCCTGCTGTTGAATCGACTTGGGGTGGCAGATCCGGATCAGCGCTACATAATCCCGGCTCCGGGCCAGGAGGCGTCGGTTGCGAGCTGGTGGCCCGATGATGTCGTGCTCTGCTTCAACCCTTATGGCAGCGGCAGCTCTCGCCGTCTGAAGCCCGAGCTGATCCGGCAGATGCTGGAGAGGATGCTGGACGCTTGCCCATTTGCTATCTGCCTGCTTTATCCACCAGGCATGGAGGCTGAAGTAGCGGGGATCCGGGCTGGGCTCTCCCGACCCGAGCGGATGGTATTGTCACCCGATGCGCCTTCGCTGGCGGGCCTTTTCGCCCAGGTGCGCCAGAGTCAGGGCCTCATCTCGGTTGATACGGCGACCATACATATCGCGGCCGGGTTGAAGCAACCCATTCTGGGTCTCTACAACCCGGATATAGGGGGCGGCAACGAGAATTTCATGGAGTGGCATCCCAATTCCCCACTGGCGACCGTCCTGTTCTCGGAGAATCTCCGTGAACAGGACATCAACTCTCTCAACCTGACCGAGTTCGACCGGCTATTCAGGCAGTGGTTGCTTGCCAATCAGGCAGCGCTGTCAGTCGGGCAATCACCAGCTCAGGCGTGATGGCGCGCAACAGGGTGTCGTCGATGAAGTCTTTCTCCGCATTTTGCGGTAGCTGGAAGGCCGGCCCCTTGGCATCGAAGATATCGATGGCTTGATAACGGGGGTGGTTGACCGGATTGGCAATGATCTTGTCGCCGCCGGGGGCCACTATGGTCAGCAGGGGCAGGTCGATGGCCTGGGCCATGTGGCGGGGGCCGGTATCGTTGCCGACAAACAGTTTGCAGTGGGCAAACAGTCCCACCAGCTCCCGCACCGAGCGGGTCTTGATCTGATCAAACACGCTGCCCTGCAAGGCGGTGGGCAGCAGCGGCTTGAGACCGCGGTTGTACTCCTCTTCCCCTGGCCCGCAGTAGATCAGGATCTGGGCGTTGTGCTGCTCGATGAGCCACTGGGCAACCTGGGCGAAGCAGTCGATAGGCCAACGTTTGTAGTGCCCCAGCGAGTTGACCCCCATGGCGATCAAGGGCCGAGCGAGATCGATGCCGGCCGCCTGCAAGGTTTCACGTCCCTGCTGTTTCTCCTCCTCGCTCAGCCAGAGATGGTAATTACGATCTTCTTTGGCCAGGTTGAGGGGCTTGAGCAGCGAGAAGCGGTCGTCGATCAGGGTACTGTTACCCTGGAATTCGGTGTCTTTGCGAAAGCGTACAATGCGGTTGTGGCCGAGCCGCCAGGGGAAGGAGTCAAATCCTATCCGCAACCTGGCGCCGGAGAAGAGGCAGGTCAGCAGGCCTATCATCTGGCCCTGGCTGTTGACCACCACGTCATAGTGTTCGCGGCGGATATCCAGCAGCAGGTCCTTCATGTAGCGCCAGTCGTTGCGTCTGGCTTTCTCTATGATGAGGAGTCGATCAATATTGGGATTGCCCTGCGCCATACCCGCGCAATAATCCATGACCAGATAGTGAACTTCCCCGCTTGGATCGTTCTGCTTGAGGTTGTTGCACAGCGCGGTGGAGATCAGCACATCCCCTATCTGTTTGGTTTGTACTACAAGGTATTTCATAAGGCAGGCCTCAATAGAGGTCGTTGTTGGGCATCAGCGTGACAGCATACCGCACAAGCGAGTCAGATGCTGTCGGACAGGAATGAAAATCCGATCTGGCTCAAGCCAATAGCGGTGTGGTGCAGGCATGGAGTAGAAGCCCGTCGTTGACGGGCTTCTTGCATCCATTACTCTATGTTCTGGATCTGCTCGCGCATCTGCTCGATCAGGACTTTCAGCTCGACGGCGGACTGGGTCACCTCGGCGTTGATGGATTTGGATCCGAGCGTGTTCGACTCGCGGTTGAACTCCTGCATCATGAAGTCGAGACGGCGGCCACAGGCGCCGCCCTTCTTCATGATCTTGATGGTTTCGCTGATGTGCATCTCCAGACGATCCAGCTCTTCGGCCACGTCGATCTTCTGGGCCAGCAGCACGATTTCCTGCTCGATACGGGCCGGATCCAGCTCCACCTTGGCTTCGGTCAGGCGATCGGTGAGCTTCTGGCGCTGCCATTCGATGATCTGCGGCAGGTGTATGCGCACCTTCTTCACTTCCACCTGGATGCCATCCAGACGCTGCTGGATCAGGTTCTTGAGGTTGGCACCTTCGCTGGCGCGGGAGGCGAGGAAATCTTCCATGGTCTGGTCAAACCCGCCGAGCAGCTCGGTGGCGACGGCGTCCATGTCTTGTTCGGCGGCGGCCATGACACCCGGCCAGCGCAGCACGTCGACCGGGTTGAGCTGGCCCTGGCCCGCTTCTTTCATTACCCAGTTGGCGCTGTCGATGATGAGCTTGGCCAGCTCTTCATTGATGTGCAGCTGGCTGGCAGCGGCCTGAGCGGCTTCGAAACGCAGGTTGCACTCCACCTTGCCGCGTTGCAGCTTGGCACGGAAACGCTCACGCAGCACCGGCTCCAGGCTGCGCAGTTGCTCCGGCAGACGGATATAGGTTTCCAGATAGCGCTGGTTGACCGAACGAATTTCCCAAACGGCTGTGCCCCAGTCGCCCTTGAATTCCTTGCGGGCGTAGGCGGTCATGCTGTGAATCATTGATTGTTCCGGGCTTGATGAAGTGTGCGGCCAGTATACTCAGCCAGACTTGTCCCGTCAGCCATGGCTGTGGCTTTAGAACCTGTTCCGGCTTTTGTGGGACTGTGTTGAGCCCTGCCCGGTGCTGCCCTGAATCCTCATTGAGGGCGATAAACGTGGATTCCTGCTCGGTTCCTCACCACTCACGACCGATCAGGAACAGCGTCTTAGCGGCTGATATTTGGGGCTGGATCACTTATACTCCTGCGCCAATTCAGCCAGCCCAGAGGTCCGTTCCATGTCACGTCCCAGCGATCGCAGTGCCGCGCAACTTCGCCCGGTTACCATTACCCGCAATTTCACCAAACATGCAGAAGGCTCAGTGCTGGTGGAGTTCGGTAACACTCGCGTGCTCTGCACCGCCAGCGTCGACACCAGCGTTCCGCGCTTCCTGAAAGGGAAGGGTCAGGGTTGGGTCACTGCCGAATACGGCATGCTGCCGCGCTCCACTCACTCCCGGATGAACCGCGAAGCGGCTTCCGGCAAGCAGAGTGGTCGTACCCTGGAGATCTCCCGTCTGATCGCCCGCTCCCTGCGCGCGGCGGTAGACCTGACCGCACTGGGTGAGCACTCCATCACAGTTGACTGTGACGTGTTGCAAGCCGATGGCGGCACCCGCACCGCCTCCATTACCGGTGCCTGTGTGGCGCTGGTGGATGCGCTGAACTGGATGGTCGAGAAGGGCATGCTCAAGCAGAGTCCGCTCAAGCAGATGATCGCCGCCGTCTCTGTCGGCATGTATCAGGGCGAAGCCATCTGCGATCTGGAGTACATCGAAGACTCCGCCGCCGAGACCGACATGAACGTGGTGATGACCGAAGATGGTCGCATCATCGAGGTGCAGGGCACTGCAGAGGCCGAGCCCTTCACCCATGAAGAGCTGCTGGCGATGCTGGGGCTCGCCAAGGGCGGCATTGAAGAGATCATTGCGCTGCAGAAGCAGTCACTCTCCTGATTTCTGTTTTGAAAAACGCGGCATTGACCGCGTTTTTTTATACCCCACACCAGTAAACGACAAGCCAAGCAAGGAGCCAGAATGAAAGCCTACCAGCGTCAATTTATCGAGTTCGCCCTGGAGAAACAGGTCCTCAAATTCGGTGAATTTACCCTGAAATCCGGTCGTAAAAGCCCCTACTTCTTCAACGCCGGTCTGTTCAACAGCGGCCGCGATCTGGCCCGCCTCGGCCGCTTCTATGCCGCCGCTCTGATGGATGCCGGCACCCCGTTCGATGTGCTATTTGGCCCGGCCTACAAGGGGATCCCCATCGCCTCCGCTACCGCCGTGCAGCTGGTAGAGCAACATGATGTGGATGTGCCCTGGTGCTTCAACCGCAAGGAGGCCAAGGATCACGGCGAAGGCGGCAATCTGGTGGGCAGCCCGCTCAAGGGTCGTATCATGCTGGTGGACGATGTCATCACCGCCGGGACCGCCATCCGCGAATCCATGGATCTGATCCAGGCCAACGGTGCCTCGCTGGCTGGCGTGCTGATCGCGCTGGACCGTCAGGAGAAGGGCAAGGGCGAGCTCTCCGCCATTCAGGAAGTGGAGCGTGACTACGGCGCCCACATCATCGCCATCATCCAGATGAGCGATCTGATCCATTATCTGGAAGAGAAGCAGGCCGAGCAGCCGGCGCTGGCGGCGCAACTGGCGGCCATGCAGGCTTACCGCGCCCAGTACGGCATCTGATCGCCCGCTGTTCTAGCGCTAACAAGCCATGCATCGGCGCTCGCCTCTTGCCCGGGTAATCCGGCAGGGGGCGGGCGCCGTTTTTTCATGTTTAAAAAGTGCGAGTCGTGACTTGAGCTTGCCCTTAGAGTAAAGGTTAGGGTTTGGCGGTCGGCAGCCAGTTCGGCCGATTGGTTCCGAGGAGGAACAGCATGAGCACCCCACTTCAACACCCCATTCATCTGCAACTGCCGCTCAGTGGTATGAGCTGCGCCAACTGTGCCAGCCGCATCAGCACAGCACTCAACAAGCTCGACGGCGTGACGGCAACCGTCAACTTCGCGTTGGAGCAGGTGGCCATCGAACTGGGTGACCCGGCCAGCTTGCCCGCGGTACTCGACAGCATCACCGGGCAGGGTTACGGCTACGGCCACGAAACCCTCTCCTTCCAGATCAGCGGCATGACCTGCGCCGGTTGCTCCGCACGTCTCAACAAGATGCTGGCGGCGCTGCCCGGCGTGCTTTCGGCCGAGGTCAATTTTTCCATCGAGCAGGCCCGCATCGAGCTGGTGCCCGGCATGCAGACCCCGGCCTCGCTACGCGAACATATAGAGGCGCTCGGCTTTGGTGCCCAGCTGGTGCAGGGCTCGGCCAGTGCGCGCCGCCAACAGCTGCAGGCCCGTGAAGAGCAGGAAGCGGCCGCCACGCACAAGGCGCTGATCCAGGTTGTGATTTCGGCCCTGCTGACCCTGCCGCTGTTGGTGGGCATGATCGCTATGGCGGGGTTGCTCCCCTGGCATCTGCCCGCCTGGCTGGAGCTGCTGCTCGCCACCCCGGTGCAGTTCTGGATTGGAGCCCGCTTCTATCGCGGTGCCTGGCTTGCCCTCAAGAACCGCTCCGCCAACATGGATGTGCTGGTGGCGACCGGCACCAGTGCCGCCTACTTCTACAGCCTCTACCTGCTGCTGACGCTGGGGATGGCCGCCAGTGGCAAGCTCTATTTCGAGGCGAGCGCCATCATCATTACCCTGATTTCGTTGGGCAAACTGCTGGAG
>NZ_CAWNYS010000365.1:0-4375 GCF_963878295.1 Aeromonas sp. HMWF014
GGCTCCAGTAGGGTTTGATCCGCCCGGTCAGCAAAATGTGCCAGACCAGTGCGCCAATGGCGGCCAGCGAGAACAGCAGCGGTATCTTGAGGGGATAGAGCTGGGGAAACACCTCATGCAGACGAAAGAAAGAGAAGGTGACAAACCCCAGCACCATCAAAAATGGCCAACGCAGGGCGAACCAGATAGCAGGGATAGCCAGGCCAATCACCGGCATCAGCAGGGGATGAGGCAGACGCCACCAGAGCCCCGCCACCAGCAGGCTGACGGCCAGCCCCCACAGTGCATGGCTCAGGCGACCCATTGCCCTGCCCACCACTGACCCAGCCACATCATGGCCAACGACCCAGCGCTACTCGCCCAAAGCATAGAGAGGCGATATGGCAACGGCAGCAACCGCTGGCTCACCAGATAGAAGGCCAACGCCCGCACCATGTAGACCAACAGCAGGGTCCAGATCACCCCGCCCACCCCGAACTGCGGGATTGTGAGCAAAAAGCCAGCCACGCCAAGCGCACTGCAGCCCAGATTGATGAACATTTGCGCCTTACTCTCCTCGCCGCTGAAGCAACCGACATTGAGCAGATCGGAAACATTGCGCACCGCCATTCCCAACACTAACAACGGGATATAAGCGATGGCCCCGTGATAGCTCTGCGGAGTGAGCCAGTGAATGAGCAAGGGAGCCGTGAGACCGACCACCCCGGCAGTGGCAAAACCCAACACCGACCCCAACACGCTGTAGTGCGCATTGAGGCGCAAGCCATCCGGTTCCTTGAGCAGCATGAAGCGGCGGGGATACCACCAGAGGGCAAAGGGCTGCAGCAAGAGCCCCACCGCCAGCGCCAGCTTGCCAGCCACCGCATAGTAGGCCAGCAGAGTCTCGCCAACCACGTCTGCCAGCAACCAGCGATCCAGCCCGCTCAGAGCAAAGCCAGCCAGCCCGCTCACCACCAGTGGCATACCGTAACGCATCAGGGGACGATAGGATTGCCAGTCAAAGCGGATCCCGCTATCTCGCCACTGCCACAGGCTGAGCAGCAGGGCCAATGCGATGCAGGTCAGGGTGCCGGAGGCAAGCACCCCGCTCACACCCCAGCCCAACCAGAGCCACCAGCCCGTCAGCAGGGACTGGATCACAGCCTTGCCAGCCGTGACCACAAAGAAAAGGCGGGCCTGATTGCGCATCCGCAGCCACGCCAACGGCACCCCGATCACCCCCTCGAACGGCAGGGCACTGAGCACCCAGCGCACATCGGCCAAGCGGGTCTCCGCCGGCAGCAGCCGCTGTACCTGCGGGGCCAGCAACCAGAGCACCACCAGACTGGCCAGCGCAATGACCCATACCAGGCCAAACACCCGCGCCACCACTTGTTTACGTTCGGCGTCGTTCTGTGCCATGCCAGCGAAGCGGTAGAGGGCGTCCACCAGACCGAAGCCGAGAATGAGTGAGCCCAGATTGATGATGGTCAGTAACACCTCCAGCTGGCCATACTCGCGAGGCAGCAACTGATGGGTCAGCACCGGCAGCATCAGCAGGGAAATGCCCTTCATCAGCAGTAATCCGACCGCGTAATAGAGCATGGCTATCTGGTTCACACCAAGTTTCATAGGGCCTCCCAGCCACCAGGCAACACGCCCTGGGTCATGTACCGCCAATGCAAAGGGCACGCCAGACAGCATATATGACGATAATCCCCTGTTTTCCTGAGTCCTACACTCACAGCAAAGCATATTAGGTCCAAAATGAGACTGTTATTTGCGTTTTGCAGCACGGATAGCGCAATTTGCATATCCCCCTGCCACGCCCACCACCATCAGCCCCTCATCTGCAGGACGCGCCCGATTGGCGCGATCCATGCTAGTCCCTGACAGGTCGGCCAAACGGCAGATGAGAATAAGGAGACGACACAATGAACAGCATCAGCATGTACCGGATGAAAGCGTGGGCCAAACAGGGCGAGTCGGCGCAAGCCCGCTTTGTATGGCGGTTCGCCAAGGGCGCACGCAGCTGGTCCTTTCCACTGATTCCTCCTCTTCATCGCCTGCTTTATCGCCTCTACAAGTTGGGCAGCCAGAGCCTGTCGCCCCTGACCCGTTCCTTTTGGTGGACACCGCTGTTCCAGTCACGCCTGAAAGCGCCCGCCCCCCGCCTCTATCTTTATGGCGGCATCCCCTTTATCAGCGGGCCCGTGTCAATCCAAGTCGGCTCCGACTGCCGCCTCAGCGCCGCCATGACCATCAGCGGCCGCCCGTCGAGCAAGGATCCGCAACTGACGATCGGCAACAATGTCGGTATCGGTTGGCAGACCACCATTGCGGTGGGTAGCAAGGTGGTATTGGGGGATAACGTACGGATCGCCGGGCGTGCCTTTCTTGCAGGTTACCCGGGGCACCCGCTGGACGCTCGGGCCCGGGCCCAGGGCCTGCCTGATCAGGACGAGCAGGTGGGCGACATCGTCCTGGAGCAGGATGTCTGGCTCGGTACCGGTGTCATGGTGATGGCAGGTGTCACCATTGGAGCGGGCACTGTGGTCGCCGCAGGCAGCATAGTGACCCACAATCTACCTGCCGGAGTGCTGGCCGCCGGGGTACCAGCTCGGGTACTGCGCCCTCTCGACACCCAAGATAGCCACGACATCCTCGCGGCCCCCACTCTCACAGAGGAGAACCGGACATGATGCAACCGACAGCACAGCCACAACTGGTGGTTCTGGGCGAAGATTGGGGCCAGCACCCCTCCAGCACCCAGCATATGATCAAGCGCCTGCTGCCGGACTATCAGGTGCTCTGGGTCAACTCCATCGGCATGCGCCGCCCCCGCTTCAATCTGCACGATCTTGGCCGCCTAGGGCGCAAGCTGGGGGCCGTGCTAGGTCTCTCGGCCAAGCGGGAAGAGGCGGTACAGTCACACCAGGCGCAACCACGCCCCAAGGTGCTGCCTCCGCTGGCGCTGCCCCTGCCCGGTAGCCGCCTGGCGGGCAGAATAAACGGTCACTGGCTTGCCGCCCAGATCCGCCGCCAATTGCCCGATCTTGACCGTCCTCTACTCTGGATCTCGCTGCCCAGTGCCGTGGATCTGGTCGGTAAGCTCGGCGAGCGCGCGGTGATCTATTACTGCGGCGATGACTTCTCGGCACTGGCAGGCGTCGATCATGATGCCATTGCCCGTTGTGAGGCCAGACTGGTTGAAAAAGCGGATCTCATCCTGGCCGCCAGCCCGGCGCTGGCCAGCCGCTTTCCTCCCCACAAGACTCGACTGCTGAGCCACGGGGTCGATCTCGATCTCTTTATGCCGCCCCAATCGCGCCCGGCGGATCTGCCAAGTGGACGCCCCATCGCCGGTTTTTACGGCAGTCTGAGTGACTGGATCGACATCCCTCTGTTAGCAGAGACAGCCCGCGCCCTACCCCACTGGGACTTAGTGCTGATAGGGCCGCAAAAAACCGACCTCAGCGCCTTGGTGGGAATACCCAATATTCACCTGCTCGGGCCCAGACCTCACCACACCCTGGCCGCCTATGCCCAACACTGGCAGGTTAGCCTGCTCCCCTTCGTCGACAACGCCCAGATCCGTGCCTGCAACCCCCTCAAGCTGCGGGAGTATCTGGCGGTAGGGCGGCCCATCGTCAGCACCGACTTCCCGGCGCTCGATGATTATCGGGAGCTGGTGCACTTGCCCCGCCCCGGTGACAATCTTGCCCAGGCAATCAACCGCGCCGCCTTTGATGAACACGGTCCGGACTGGTTCCAGCGCAATGAGTGGGAGACGCTGACCCACTCCCAGGGATGCCATGCCCGTCAGCAGACAGTGGCAACACAAAGCTGGGATCATAAGGTCGATGAACTGAAAACCTGGCTGGCAGCATTGATATGACAGGAGGGGCGGGAATGCGAACTCGCTTGCCATGGATCCCTTGGCTACTGCTGGCACTGTTCCTCATCGGCGGGGAGCCTGTGATGGCAGCGAGCCATCTGGCGGGACTTGTCCCATTGCCACTGACTGGCGACAAGACGCCCCAGCGCCTCACCTTCGACACAGTCCCCTGGCCCGTCGGTGGAGATGATGAACTGGTGATCGAAGGGCATAATCCCTATTCGCAGACCCAGACGCTCATCCTGCGGGCCGATGACGCGGCGTCAGTCAACTATCGCAGCCGGGTCAATCTGGAGCGGGCCATTGCCCCCGGTCCTTTCACCCTGCGCTTCGCCCTGAGCGACTGGCGCACCGCCCAGCCCAGAGCCCTGGCCCTCGACAAGCTGACCAAACTCTATCTTTTTATGGCCGACGGGGCGCCTCAGCTAACAATTCACCGTTGGTACTGGGAGCCAGGATTAACACTGCCCACCGGCACGGTTGCCCTCGATCTGGGGG
>NZ_CAWNYS010000366.1:0-1270 GCF_963878295.1 Aeromonas sp. HMWF014
CCGTGGCGGGCCAGATAGGCGCGAGAGGCGTAGAGCCCCATCTCTATGGTGGTGAGCCGCTTGATCACCAGCTCGTCGTTGTCGGGACGTAGCCCCCGGATGGCGAGATCGGCCTCCCGATAGGCGATGTCGCTGACGCTGACCGCCGTCTGCAGGCTGAGGCGGATCCCTGGGTGGCGCTCGCGCAGCAGGGTTAGGGCGGGCAGCACGAAGGCCTGGGCCAGGGTGTCCGTGGTGGCTATGCGCACCTCGCCGCACAGGCTCTGATCCCCGGTGCTCGCCTTACGCTCTATGGCCTTTATGGCCTGTTCCATGGCGCTGGCATCCGCCAGCATGGTCTCGCCGAGGGGGCTCAGATCATAGAGTTTGGGGGTGCGGATAAAGAGCTTGGAGCCCAGATTCTGCTCCAGTGCTGTGATGCGCCGCCCGACGGTGGCCTGATCGACCCCCAGCACCCCGGCCGCGCTACGCAGAGTGCCCTGTCTTGCCAATGCCAGAAAAAAACGTGCGTCATCCCAGTTGATCATCGAGCCTCCCACTCAAAGTGCCCCCTTGGGGCGAGCCCATTAGAAGCCAGCGCAGGCGGGATCACAAGGCGAACGTGGCCTTATTGGCATGCAAATAGATGTCACCGGCATGCATTATTGAAGCAGCATGATGCATTTTTGCCGCTGTCGGGAGGGATGGACGGGCGCTATCATTGCCGACTCTCGTCAGCGGGGCTCGGCCCGCGTTCATAGGAGTTGTGCATGTCATCATCCCAGTCCACCGCCCGGCCCTGCGAGGCGCAGGTTTCCCATGGTGCCATCTTGCTGTTTCTGCCGCTGGCCCTGATGTCGGCGCTACTTAACAGCAGCGTGCCCACCCCCCTCTATCCCCACTACCAGCAAGTACTGGTGCTGAGCGATGTCAGTCTCACCCTGATTTATGGCGGCTATGCGACTGGGGTACTCATCTCCTTGTTCGGAGTGGGCAATCTGGCGGGGCGGGTGTCGGATCTGCGCGCCATGATATTGCCGGCGCTGCTGGCGGTCGCGGGGGGCGCCCTGCTCTTCTCCCTGGCCGATTCGTTCTGGTCGCTGCTGTTGGCGCGGGTGCTGGCCGGGATCGGCACGGGTGCCCTGACCGGCGCAGCCAATGTGGCGCTGTTGCGTTTCGGCCCCCGCGACGGCGGCAAGCGCGCTGCGCTGAGTGCGACACTCTCCTTCACCGCCGGACTGGCGCTCGGCCCGGTATTCAGCGGGCTGGCGTTGCGGCTGGACTTTTATCC
>NZ_CAWNYS010000367.1:0-612 GCF_963878295.1 Aeromonas sp. HMWF014
GCTTGTTGCAGCCTAGGCTGGTGTCCTCTGCTCAGGAGGAGATGAGTCTGCCGGGACAGGGGATGCGGGTGCTGCTGGTCGAAGATCACGAGGTGAATCGGGAGTTGATCAGCATGCAGCTGACCCAGCTGGGGGCCCAGGTACTGAGTGCGGCCAATGGCCAGTTGGCGCTCGACATTTTGCAGCACGAGACGGTGGATCTGGTGCTGACCGACCTGCAGATGCCAGTGATGGATGGTGCCCAGCTGTGTCAGCAGTTGCGTGACTCGGTGCGCTGGCAGCATCTGCCAGCCTACGTGATCACCGCCGATCTCAGCGAACAGGCGGCCCAGCGATTAGCCAGTTGCGGTTGCCGGGGACATCTGGACAAGCCCCTGCTACTCAAGGACTTGGCCAACTTGCTGCGCAGCCTGCCGACGTCAGGTGACACAGTCCCGCCCCCGCTCAAGCCATCAGACGAGGATCTGGCGCCGGAATGGCCGGCACAGGCGCTGCTAAGCGCTGAACTTGTCACCCTCTATCTGGAGGCCACTCGCCAAGATCTGGCCGACATTGAGCACCGCATTACACAAGGGGATGAGATGGCGCTCGAAGCGGCTTTACACAAGGTGA
>NZ_CAWNYS010000367.1:622-2203 GCF_963878295.1 Aeromonas sp. HMWF014
AGGTGATCGAGCAGTGGAAACAAGACCCACGGCAACCCCTGATATCCCCGCTGCGGCACGCTCTTGATGAGGTCTGCCGGCGATTGGGTGAGAGAGTCTGACATGATCATCACAGATGAAGAGTTATTGGCATTGCTGGATTCGGAAGAGACACAAGAGCGTTTCTTCTACCCCGTGACCATCTATGCGCTGGATGAGGTTGCCTATCGGGCGGCCCAAGCGGTCAGCCTGCCCGAATTTGCGACCCTGCGCCGCACCAGGCCAGACACCTGCTGGCACTGGGAGGGGGTGTTTGCCGCCGGCGCCCTCGCCCTGTTTGACCCAGCCTCGCACCCTGGCGCCGACTATCTGCCGCAACTGGTGGCGCAGGGTGAGGGCATCTATCGGCTCTCGGATGACTGGCTAGCGGGCGTGCATGGCCGTTATCAGCAGTGGCGGCAGTGGCTGGCCGGGACACAGATCTTGTTACTGGAGGATCATCCGTTTCAGGGTGCTCAGATTCAACAAGAGATCCAAGGGTTGGGGCTCTCCTGTCAATGGGTGCAGGATGGCAATGCCTGTATCCAGGTACTGGCGGAGGGGAAGGTCACACTGCTCATCAGCGATCTCAGTCTGATGGAGCAGGACGCCATCA
Organism: Aeromonas sp. HMWF014; assembly: GCF_963878295.1. Taxonomy (NCBI): domain Bacteria; kingdom Pseudomonadati; phylum Pseudomonadota; class Gammaproteobacteria; order Aeromonadales; family Aeromonadaceae; genus Aeromonas; species Aeromonas sp. HMWF014. Next base: position 1,257 of record NZ_CAWNYS010000367.1, read on the forward strand.
GTCTGTTGATGAGCCAGCCCCAGTACCGGCAAAGCGGCCTGCCCATTATTTTGCTGTCTGCGCATGACCAGGCTCTGATCGACGGTGCCCGGCGCCTGTTGTATGACGCCGGTTTCAACGTGGTGGCGGCCCTGGCCAAGCCCCTGTTGACTGACGATCTGCTGCGCTTGCTCAAGGTGTTTTACCTGGGGCCCCAGCGGCAACAGCGGCTCAGTGGCCAGCGCCGCTCCATTCGTACCTGGCAGGGGGCGGAGAAGGGGCTGCTGGGGTTTATCTCGGATCCCCCCTCCAAGTTGCCTGTCTGGTTGGCGGTGACAGGCTTGCCACCACGCTGGGAGCTGGTGCGGGAGTGGTTGGGCCAGCAGGGGCGAGACGCCAGTGAGCTGACGCTGGTCATTCACCGCCGTGACAACTTGCTCAGTCAGGCGGAGCGGTTTGCTCTGGTGCTACAGGCGAGTCTGGCCGGGGCCAGACTCGCCTTGCTGCTCGACAATGATCAGCATATGCCGTTCGATCTGCTGGAACGTATTCCCCTGCAGCACCTGCTGCTGGGACAGAGCCTGCTGCCTGGGCTGGAGGGCATGACGCCGGACTCCCTGCTCGGGCGTTTCATCAACCGCGCCAGGGAGCTCGGCATCGCCCTCTATCTGGATGACCCCTTCAACCTGCTCGATAACGAGCTGTGGCGCGATCGCGGCATGACAGGGCGCTGGTAACCCGTGCCCCGCTACTTGTGTTGGCCTCCCGATAAAGCGCGCTTGCGCCACAGCCTGGCTGGCTGGCTGCATCCCACCTCGCGGGCATCCTTGCCCCTGATGATGGAAGTGGGGGGCATCCCCTGCCGGTTGCAAGAGCTGGCGGGGGCCGATCCCGAGTGTATCAAGGCGGCTTATGAAGCACTGAGCGAGCAGAGCATTTACTTGCGCTTCATGCGGGCCAAACAGCCC
>NZ_CAWNYS010000367.1:2213-5249 GCF_963878295.1 Aeromonas sp. HMWF014
AGCGCCCCAGATAGGCTTGTTGCTCACCGATGGTCTGGGGCGGCCGCTGGCCCAGGCCCAGTCCATCCGGCGGCGGCTGCACCCGGATCGAGCCGAGTTCTCCTGCCTGGTGGCGGATCACTTCCAGCACAGGGGGGCGGGCAGGCGCATCTTGTTGGCACTGGCGCTGCTGGCGCGCGCGGAAGGTATTCGTGAATGGACGGCAGAGGTGCTGGCCCAGAATCGCCCCATGCTGGCACTCCTGCGTGGGCTGGGGCTGCCACTCACCCTGGTGACGGGGCGGGAGCTGGTGTTTGTTCGGCTTGATCTGAGCGTGCTTGATACCCTGTGACGCGGGTATCCTCATAAGACCAAGGGCGAATAGGCCTGTTTTTCACCCTGTGCTAAGGTCAGCCTTGTATACGGTCAGAGGAAAATCATCATGGTGCAGTCAGCTAAACACATCGTCATCCTTACCGGCGCCGGGATCTCTGCTGAATCCGGCATCAAGACCTTCCGTGCCTGCGACGGTTTGTGGGAAGAGCACAGGGTGGAGGATGTGGCGACCCCGGAAGGGTACGCGCGGGATCCCGCCCTGGTACAAGGCTTCTACAACGCGCGCCGCCATCAGTTGCAACAGCCGCAGATCCACCCCAACCCGGCCCACTATGCGCTGGCTCGCCTCGAGCGCCTGCTGCCGGGCACAGTCACCCTGGTGACCCAGAATATCGACAACCTGCACGAGAGTGCGGGTAGCACTAACCTCATCCACATGCACGGTGAGCTGCTCAAGGCCCGCTGTCCCGAGTCGGGCCAGGTGATCGAGTGGCGTGGCGATCTGCATCAGGATGAACTCTGCTCCTGCTGCCAGTTTCCTCAGCCATTGCGCCCGCACGTGGTCTGGTTTGGCGAAATGCCGCTCGGGCTGGATCGCATCTACGGCGCGCTGGCCCAGTGCGATCTCTTCATTTCCATCGGCACCTCGGGGGCCGTCTATCCCGCCGCCGGTTTCGTGCATGAGGCAGGGCTGAATGGGGCCCATACCATAGAGCTCAATCTGGAGCCGAGCGAGGTGGGCAGCCAGTTTGACGAGAAGCGCTACGGACCGGCGTCCTTGCTGGTGCCCGCCTTCGTTGACGAGCTGCTGCAACATTGTGGTGTGCATCAACCCAAACAGATCGACGGTCACAACTGGATGGAGATGCGCGGTTCCTGAGCTACTGTGTCATGCCACCGCTGCAATGACCTGGTGAAATCGCCACACTGGCAACCCAAACGCGGGACTTTTTTGGCACAGATAGTCATGTTCACAGTGATATAACCTGCTGCTGGGACCGTTGTTGATACGCCTGGCACCGGGTGCGCAGTGAGCTGCAGGCCTTATTGGCTGCGATAAAAAGGGCGAACCAGGGGTTAACGTCAGTCAGTTAAGCATTTTTGTGACTGAATATTCGAAATTTAGAATAACAGGAGCGGTACCATGGTTAAAATGTCAATGTGGCTGACACCTTTGCCCTGACTGGCATCCAATAAAAAGAGGGAGGCATCAAGCCTCCCTCACTCTTTAGCCCTTATACCTCGCGGGTTGGGACTCAAACTCTCTTAACGGCCTTGCGTTAGACCCAGGGGCGCCCTTTTTGCATGGTGTGTTTAGAAAATCAGGGGGCGGGTAAGGGGGCGCAGGATTGTCTGATCACCAGGTCAGGATCGACAGTGATCAGGTGATTATCCACCCTCACCCCGTTGATCCGCGCTAGCAGCCGGGTGACGGCGAGGCGTCCCAGCTCCTCTTTGGGCTGATTGATGGTAGTGAGCGGTGGCGAGAGGTATTGCGCCAGCGCCACGTTGTCATAGCCGACGATGGAGATATCCTGCGGTATGTTCAACCCCGCCTGATGGGCGGCACTGATGGCTCCCATGGCCATCATGTCGTTGAAGATGAAGAGGGCGCTCGGCCGTTTGGGCTGGGCCAGCAGCCGCTGCATGGCACTGAAACCACTGGCGCAATCAAAGTCCCCTTCCTGGATCCACTCCTGATTGACCGTGAGACCCGCCTCCTGCAACGCCTGTTCAAAACCTGCCTGCCGCTGGTTGGCGGGGGCGCGGCTGTGGGGGCCTGTAATGCAGCCGATGTCGGTATGGCCCAGTTCAATCAGATGGCGGGTGGCCAGATAGCCGCCGCGATGGGAGTTGTCGGCGATAAGATCCACGTCCTTGCTCTCCATGCCCCAGTCCATCACCACCACCGGCAGGTTCTTGAGCCAGTCGAGCTGGTTGAACACCTCTTGCTGCCCCTCGCTGCACATGATCAGCAGGCCGTCGACCCGCTTGCGCAGCATCATTTTGAGGTAGGAAAGCGCCGTCTCGGCCTGACCTTCGGTGTTGCCCAGCATCAGGTTGTAGCCCTGTTCGAAGCAGTAGCGCTCCACCCCGCGCACTACCTCGGCGAAGAAGGGGTTGCTGGAGGTGGTGACCAGCATGCCGATGCTGTTGGTCTCTTTCACCTTGAGGCTGCGGGCCACCAGGCTGGGGGCGTAGTTGAGATCGCGCATGGCCGCAAAGACCCGCTCCCGCGTATCCTCGGCCACGAAGCGGGTTTCGTTGATAACGTGGGAGACGGTGGTGGTAGAGACACCGGCCAGCGCCGCCACCTCCTTGATGTTGGCCATCAGTGCCCCTGCGCAGTCTGGGCAAGCAGGAAGGCGTCGACTTCACCCTTCTCCGGGATCGAGCTCTGGGCCCCGAAGCGGGTCACGGAGAGGGCTGCCGCACCATGGGCAAAGCGCACCGCTGCCTTGAAATCGGCTCCGGCCAGCTCGGCAGCCAGCAGGGCGCCGTTAAAGGTGTCGCCTGCGGCTGTGGTGTCTACCGCCTCGACCCGAAAGCCCGGGATGAGTTGTTGCTGTTGCGCGTTGCTGCAATAGACCCCTTGCGATCCCAGGGTGATCATCACATCGCTTATTCCCATCTGGTGGAAGCGGGCAGCCGCTTCGCGGGCGCTGGCCTCGTCGCACACCTTGACGCCGGTCAGCAGCTCGGCTTCGGTCTGATTGGGGG
>NZ_CAWNYS010000368.1:0-4845 GCF_963878295.1 Aeromonas sp. HMWF014
GTTCGTGACTCAGGATGAGGGGGCTAACTGGGCGACTCTGGCCAGCAGCAAGCCCAACAGTGGCTCTGCCACCGTCACCCTGCCGGCCAACCTCACCAGCAGCGTCAGGCTGAAAGTGGCCTGCAGCGACAACATCTTCTTCGCCATCAGCCCGTACAAGTTGCCTGTGGTACAAAGTGGTGAGAACTCGGGCGGGGGCGGTTCGCTCGGTTTCTGGACCCTGGCACTGGCACTACTCGGCTGGCAACGGAGGCGGGCATGAGAGTCACCGGCTTGTTGCTGCTCACACTGCTCGGCGGATGTCAGGCGAATGCCGACCCCCTGGAGCAGGCGGTCAGCGCCAGCCTTGCCAAGCAGGATTACCGGCTGATTGTGCGGGCCGGGCGCGGTGAAGTAGCGCCCGGTATTCCTGCAGAACAGCAGGCGGAGGCCAAGGCGCGCTGTGGTGTACGTTATCTGGATGGACTGGGTGATGTGATAAGGCCCGGTCAGCAAGAGATACATGCCAAGCTGAGGGCCTACGCCAGCGAATATAACCAGCAGATGTTGAAGCATTGCCCTCCTCACTCTGTAAACGATCAGTAATGCCTGGTTATCAAGAGGGAGGTGTAAACCTCCTTCTATTTTTTGTAAATATTGGCGGGGTGAGCCGGCGTTGATGAGGGTTGTTACGCGCAATATCTAACTGATTTTTAAGATTTTATAAAGGAAGCTAAACATAAGTTTTGAGTTATTACCTCCTTTTCAGCCGGGGTGAAAATGCTTTTAAAATGAGGTTCTTATGAATCCTTTATTTGTAACTTTTTGTTTTTAAATGGTTTAATTTTATTTGATTTCTTGTCTGAAAAGTTGAAATGTGACGTACGTCACGTTATCATCGTCAGCTGTTCAGTCAGGTGATTAAAATGATGAAGTTCACAATAAAAGCAATCTCAGTTGTCATCGCAATGTCAGCCAATATCGCGCTGGCATCCCCATGGCATATGGTCGAAAAACGCAGCAAGCCGGCCGATGATACGGTAAGGGCTCGCGTATATAATACATTTGAGGTAGATCCAGATTTTTTAGAAAATCTGCGTGCAGGCCAAACCGTTATTACGCTGCCGTTGCCTGATGGCAATATGGTGCAATATGAATTGGAAGCCTATTCAGTATTACCACCAGTGCTGGCAGAAAAATATCCAGATATCATGACCTATAAAGGACGTGAAGTGGGCAATGCCAGTAATACCGGTCGCTTTGATATTTCACTGCGTGGTTTTAACGGCATGTTTATGCATGCCGGAGAGCAGGTGTTTGTCGATATTCAACGCAATGGTTCTTACGCTGTTTATTACAAAAAAAATGCACCTTCCAGTGATGGGATTAATGAAGTCGTTGAACAGTCTGATATCAAAAAAAAGTTGACGAATGACACGGAGGCCGCTCGCAATGAGATAGGCTATGCTGCGTCTACGCTCAAGGAGTATCGAATTGCATTTTCAACTACTGGGGAATATACCGAGTATTTCAAGGGGAAGGCTCAAGCGCTGGCTTCACTGACAACGTTGGTAAACCGACTTAATGATGTATATGAGCGTGATCTTGGTGCTCGTTTTGTATTGGCAGAGGGAAGTGATACTATCATCTATACGAAAAATGATAGTCCCTTCTATAACGGTGTAAATACAAACTATGTAGCCGGTGTCAGCCCTTGGTATGAGGAGAGTGACAGTAAGAAAAACGGCTATGTGCAGGGGGAAAAAGTTAAGAATAAGGAGCTGGGTTATTTCGATATCGGTCATGTACTGACAACCGCAGATAAATCGGGCGCCGCCACCTTGGGGTCCTTATGCAGCATGGTTGCACAAGACACTGATATTCCGTCAAAGCCGGTTATTTCATTCAGATCGATAGGGCGAACAGGAAATAAAATACCAGAAAGTGACGCCTTCTTTATTGATTTTGTCGCTCATGAAATAGGCCATCAATTTGGTGCCAATCATACCTATAATGCAGGCGTAGGGCAAAGATATAATAAAAAAGCTTTTGAGCCGGGTAGTGGTAGCTCCATTATGGGTTATGCCGGTTTGATAGCGAGCCAAGACTTGCAGCCCCATAGCGAAGCCTATTTTCATAGCGAGTCGATTAAGCAAATGTTAGCGCATATTGCCAAACGTGAAGAGGAGGCGAGTGTTGACGCGAAAAAGATTGCTAACAATCCGAGTTTAGCACCTTTTACTGCACCGTATATGGAACCTCGTTGTGGCATGCTTATTCCGAGAGAAAATGGAGATAATCAGGCGCCGGAAATTATCGAAGTGCCGCAAGTGCATGTAATTCCAAAAGGAGTGGCATTTAGCCTGAGTGGCGAGGGTCATGATGTTGACGGCGATACCCTCACCTATACCTGGGAGCAGGTCGATCTGGGGGACGCGACTACGAGTGGCCATCAATTGAGTTCCGGTCTCCTTGCAACCGGTCCCCTGTATCGCTATGCAGCACCGACAGCATCCTCGGTTCGCCACTTTCCCTCGCTCGCGACTCAGTTGAAAGGGGACGCGGAGAAAGGGGATGTGTGGGTCAATGTGGCTCGCACCCTTAATTTCCGTCTGGTGGCCCGTGATGGCAAGGGGGGCGCTGCCTATGGCGAGACCTCGGTCGAGGTTGTGGATACTGGCTCACGTACCTTCAAAATATTACCGCCCTCTGACCAGCGTATTCTGGTTGGCAGCCCGACCACAATTAACTGGGAAGTGGCGGGTACTGATCGTCATCCGGTCAATTGTCAGCGGGTCGACATCAGTTATAGCAACGATGAAGGCAAGAGCTGGCAGCCGCTGGTTAGCGGTGTGAGCAATAACGGCGCCCATGACGTGACCATACCGGAGCCTGCGGGCACCTCCGTTCGTCTCAAGCTGGCGTGTAGCGACAATATCTTCTATGCCATTACGCCAAAGCTGGCGACCAAAGCGGCTTCCGAGCCCCAGCCCCAGCCTGAAAGCAATGGCGGTGGTGGCGGTGGCGGTTCGACCGGTCTATTCGCGCTGTTTGGTCTTGGTATCGCTGCGCTGCTGCGTCGTCGTGAGGCCGTGAGCCACTAAACCTGATGGCCAAAGGGTGAGGGTTCTCATCTGTGGGATATTCATTATTCAAGCGAAGAGGCTCTAGCCTCTTCGCTTTTTTTGTATGGTTTACAAGGTCACTTTATCGAGCGCACAATGCCTGCAATCATTCTCTTGATGGTCGTGGAACCATTATTTATTTTAAGGAAAATCAAGATGATGGATGTAGCTGATCTGCGCCGTGAATACACCCGGGGCGGATTGCACCGGGCCGATCTGCCAGCCGACCCCCTGGCGCTGTTCGAGAAGTGGCTGGCTCAGGCCTGCGAGGCCAAGTTGACCGATCCCACCGCCATGGTGGTGGCGACCGTGGATGCCGAGGGGCAACCCTGGCAGCGCACCGTGCTGCTCAAGCACTACGATGCAGAGGGGATGGTGTTCTACACCAACATGGGCAGCCGCAAGGCGCACCAGCTGGAGGGCAACCCCCGCATCAGCCTGCTCTTTCCATGGCACACTCTGGACCGTCAGGTGCACGTGACGGGTCGGGTGGAGAAGATGAGCACCTTCGAGGTGATGAAGTACTTCCACAGCCGTCCCAAGGATAGCCAGATAGCCGCCTGGGTTTCCAAGCAGTCGACCCGCATATCGGCGCGTGGCGTGCTGGAGGCCAAATTTCTCGAGCTCAAGCAGAAGTTTGCCAAGGGGGAAGTGCCCTTGCCGAGTTTCTGGGGTGGCTATCGGGTGCGGATCGACACGGTCGAATTTTGGCAGGGTGGCGAACACCGGCTGCACGACCGCTTCTACTACAACCGGGAAGGGGAAGGCTGGCATATAGAGCGGCTGGCGCCCTGATCCCCCGTTTATCCTCTGCAATCCTGTGCTGACAAGGAGTCTGTATGCGTCTATATGGCGATCTGAGATCTGGCAACTGTTACAAGGGGTGGCTGCTGGCCCGCTGGCTGGAGTTGCCCCTCGACTGGGTCCCGGTAGATATCCAAGCCGGCGACAACCAAACCCCGGCCTTTCTGGCCATGAATCCCAACGGCAAGATCCCCGTGCTGGCCATCGATGAAGGGGATGCGCTGGCCGAATCCAACGCCATCCTCTTCTATCTGGCGCAGGGCTCGGCGCTCTGGCCGGCAGAGCCGCGTCAGCAGGCCGAGGTGCTAAAGTGGCTGTTCTTCGAGCAATACAGCCACGAACCCTACATAGCGGTGGCGCGTTTCATCGTCCACTATCTGGGCCGCCCTGAATCCCAGGAGGCGCGGCTCGACGGCCTCAAGGCCGGAGGTGAGCGGGCGCTGGCGGTGATGGAGCAGCAGCTGAAACAGCGCCCTTATCTGTGCGGCGACGCACCGACCATCGCTGATATCGCCCTCTATGCCTACACCCATGTGGCGGAGGAGGGGATCTTCTCCCTGCAGGGTTGGCCCGCCATCCAGGCCTGGATCGCCCGCATCGAGGCTCATCCTCGCCACCTGAGCCTGCCGGCGGCCTGTCAGGGCCGCTGATGGAGCTGCTGATCGAGCGGGCGCTGTGGCAACCCCATTGGGCCCCCGTGCTGCAAGCCTGGCAGCGGCAGGGCCATCGCTGGCAGCTGCTGCTCAGCAAGGAGGCAGAGTCCCACCTGGCAGAGGAGGAGGATCTCTGGTCCGCCTGCCCGCCCGATGGGCTCCTCTTGGCCACTTCGCTGCTGGCCGCCTGGCTCGACGGCGATCTGATCGCAGATGTTCAGGCGGACCCCAGCCGTCAGATCCTCATCAGTGCTTCGGCCTCCCTGCTGACGCTGGCCAAGGAG
>NZ_CAWNYS010000369.1:0-6126 GCF_963878295.1 Aeromonas sp. HMWF014
GATCTCCAGTGCCGCCGAGGAGCAACGCGCCGTGACCGACGAGGTCAGCCGCAACATCCAGGCAGTCAAGGATGTCTCGGACGAACTGGCGGTAGACGCCAACAGCTCTCGCCATCTGTCTGAGCAACTGAAAAATATTTCAGGTGAACTGAGCAATCAGGTCGGCATGTTCCGCATCTGAACAGCGCAAAGCAAAGGGGCCACACAGGCCCCTTTTTTATGAAAAAATGCTTTTATTTCAATAGTTATTACCACATTAACGTTCAGGGTGATGGGAATGGACATTCCCATACGATGCGGAAACTCGTCATAAAGCAACGCATCACCACCAACTTTATGATTAGTTTTTCTAACCATTTCGCGCCATTAGCCAATCAGTGAATAATTCTTATTAAATATTTTTGATAAAAAACTTAAAAACTTTATGGGTAATACCTAAAAAGAGAGGCATTTCTCATTTTTTTGAAAGAAAACTACATATAATCCTGAGCTTAAAATAACCATAGCAATAACAGCGGCTGATACCGATAACTGAAGGATGGCGATAATTACGGCGTTTTCATCCAGGGAATGGGGTGATTTTGATAAAAGTCACCATTGCCAAGCACTAAAACAAACCAGTTTGACTTGCATCAAGCCTGAATTTTTTTTATAGCGCAAAATCGTGCCCAGCAAATCTATCCCTTAAGGAGGCAGATGTGGATATTATCAAGACCGATGTTGCTATCATCGGTGCCGGTGGTACTGGCCTGCGTGCCGCTATCGCCATTGCAGAAGCCCATCCGGAACTCGAAATCGCCCTGATTTCCAAAGTCTATCCGATGCGTAGCCACACAGTGGCTGCGGAAGGCGGTGCGGCAGGCGTAGTACGCGATGACGACTCCCTCGAAAACCATTTCAATGACACCGTTTCCGGTGGTGACTGGTTGTGCGAGCAAGACGTGGTCGACTACTTCGTCAACAACGCCACCAAAGAGATGGTCCAACTTGAGCACTGGGGTTGCCCCTGGAGCCGCAAGCCGGATGGCAAAGCCAACGTGCGTCCTTTTGGTGGAATGAAGATCCCCCGCACCTGGTTTGCAGCAGACAAGTCCGGTTTCCACATTCTGCATACCCTGTTCCAGACCTCTATCAAATACCCGACCATCAAGCGCTTCGATGAGCATTTCTGTCTCGATTTGATCGTGGATGATGGCCGTGTACAAGGTGTTCTGACCTTTGACATCCAGAACGGCATTACCCGTTTCATCCAGGCCAAATCCGTGATTATGGCTACCGGTGGTGCGGGTCGTGTTTACCGCTACAACACCAACGGTGGCATAGTCACCGGTGACGGCATGGCGCTGGCTTATCGTCACGGCGTACCGCTGCGTGATATGGAGTTCGTCCAGTATCACCCGACCGGCCTGCCTGGTACCGGTATCCTGATGACCGAAGGTTGCCGTGGTGAGGGTGGTGTTCTGCTGAACAAAGATGGCTACCGTTACCTGCAAGACTACGGCTTGGGCCCGGAAACGCCGATTGGCCAGTCAAAAAACAAACACATGGAGCTGGGTCCGCGTGACCGTCTCTCTCAGGCATTCTGGCAAGAGCAGCAAAAAGGCCGCGTGATCCAGGGCCCGATGGGCGATGTGGTTCACCTTGACCTGCGCCACCTGGGTGAGAAGTACCTGAAAGAGCGTCTGCCTTTCATCTGCGAACTGGCCAAAGCCTACGTGGGTGTGGATCCGGCCAAAGAGCCGATCCCGGTACGTCCGACTGCCCACTACACCATGGGTGGTATCGAAACCAACAGTCTGTGCGCAACCCGCATGCCAGGCCTCTATGCCGCAGGCGAGTGTGCTTCTGTGGGTCTGCACGGTGCCAACCGTCTGGGTTCCAACTCCCTGTCCGAGATCGTGGTATTCGGCAAGCTGGCGGGTGAACAGGCTGCCGAGTTCGCAGCGACTCAGCAGCACGGCAATACCGAAGCCCTGCTCGCCAAAGCTGAAGCGCTGATCAAACAGCACCTCTCGCTGATGGACATCGACGGTACCGAAAATCCGGCGGATATCCGCAACGAATTGGGCCTGTCCATGGAAGCCGGTGTCGGTATCTACCGTACCGAAGAGCTGATGCAGGGCACCATCGACAAGATTAACGAGCTGAAAGCCCGTTACAAAAAGGTCAAAATCAACGACAAGTCCTCTGTCTTCAACACCGACCTGCTGTACGCCATCGAACTGGGCTACATGCTGGACGTGGCCGAAGCCATGGCTCACTCCGCCATCAACCGTAAAGAGTCTCGTGGTTCCCACCAGCGTCTGGACGGTTATGAGGAGCGTGATGACGTGAACTTCCTCAAGCACTCTCTCTCCTTCTACGCACCGGAAGGCGCCCCGACCATCGATTATTCCGATGTGAAGATCACTAAATCCCAACCGGCCAAGCGCGTGTACGGTTCCGAGGGTGAGAAACAAGACGAGGCTAAGAAGAATGGCTGAGATGATTGAAATTGAAATCCTGCGCTACCGCCCAGAGCAGGACAATGAACCCTGGATGCAAACCTTCCAGGTACCGTACCTCAGAGAGATGTCTCTGCTGGATGCCCTGCAATACATCAAGGATCACCTGGACTCGACCCTGAGCTTCCGCTGGTCCTGCCGGATGGCGATCTGCGGCTCCTGCGGCATGATGGTCAACGGTGTACCCAAGCTGGGTTGCAAAGCGTTCCTGCGCGACTATCTGCCAGGCAAGATGACCATAGAGCCGCTCAACAACTTCCCGATCGAGCGCGATCTGGTGGTCGACATGTCCGATTTCATCGAGAAGCTGGAGAGCATCAAGCCCTACATCATCCCGAGCGAACCGCGCAGCCTGTGTGATGGCGAATACAAGCAGACCCCTGCTGAAATGGCCCAGTATCACCAGTTCTCCCAGTGCATCAACTGTGGTCTGTGCTACGCCGCCTGCCCGCAATATGGCATCAACAAGAAGTTCACCGGTCCGGCGGCACTGGCGTTGGCCTATCGCTACAACGCCGACAACCGCGACAGCGCGTCCAAAGAGCGGATGAAGATCATCAGCCAGGATGAAGGCGTCTGGGGTTGTACCTTCGTGGGTTATTGCTCCGATGTCTGCCCCAAGGGTGTGGATCCGGCCGCAGCCATCCAGCTTGGCAAGGTCGAGAGCGCCAAGGACTACATGATCGCCATGTTCAAGCCAGATTGAGATCAGGAATGAGACCATGAACAACACCAATAGCAAACGTAAGCCTTACGTCCGCGAAATGAAGAAAGACTGGTGGCTGAAGAATGCCTTCTACACCGGTTACATGATCCGCGAAGGCACCAGCATCTTCGTCTCCATCTATGCCGTCGTGCTGATGTGGGGTCTGCTGCGTCTGGTCCAGGGTCAGGAAGCATTTAACGGCTGGCTGGAATCCCTGCAAAGCCCGGTGGCCATCCTGTTCCACGTGATCGCACTGGCAGCCTGCCTGTTCCACGCCAAGACCTGGTTCGCCCTGGCGCCCAAGGCCATGCGCATCTTCCGTGGTGAAGACCTGGTGCCGGAGAAGCCTATCGTTATCGCCCAGTATGTGGCGCTGGCAGTGGTATCCCTGCTGATCCTGATCATCGTGGCTTGAGGAGAAAATAATGAGACGTTCTGACGAACCCATTTACTGGGGTCTGTTTGGTGCCGGTGGCATGGTGGTTGCCATGCTGCTGCCGGTGATTGTCCTCATCACAGGTCTGCTGGTGCCCATGGGCATCATGGACGTGGAGACCATGAGCTACGAACGTGTACTCGAGTTCGCCAGCTCCTGGTGGGGTGCCTGCATCCTGCTGGTGATCATCGCCCTGCCCATCTGGCACGGCATGCACCGTATCTACCACGGCCTGCACGATCTCGGGATCCACACCACCAAGCTGCACCACTATGTGTTCTATGGCTTCGCTTTCCTGGTGTCTGCCATTACCGTCGGTCTGCTGATGGTGCTGGTATTCCAGTAAGCGCATCCTGACTGAATGACCAACCGGGCCAAGTGCCCGGTTTTTTTATGCCGTTCACTTCACCGGCGGCAAGAATCTGCGCATCACCTCGTCGCTGTCATCACTGCCCTGAAAGTCGATGAATACCTGATTGAGACTTATCGCCAGCTCATAGACACATGGCCAGCCCTTGCGACTGGGCTGGGTGAGGGTGAGCAGACCGCTCTCGCTCATCAGCAGCTCGATGTCACTTGGCAAACCGTCGCAACGACGCCCCCAATCCTATCAACAGCCGCATGGCTCGGTTCATCTTGTCCTCCTTGACACCCTTTGCCGCTTAGTTCCGAGGGCAGTATCGATCACATCCATCAGGAGCCGTCGAGATCGCGCCACAGGGCCAGCAGGGGGGCGGGAATGGCGCCGTATTGCAGGCGCGGGGTCAGCAGCTACTGGGCCGCCAGTTGCAGATGACGGGCGTCCATCAGCGAGAGGTGGGGGATCGACATGAAAAACCACTCCTTGGTTTCAGGGTGCCGCGCTCGCTGCCTCGTCGCGGCTCGCCGCGCCAGTGCGATGATAAACGGGGAAGCAACGTCCTGCGGTCAGGCCATCAGCATGCCCAACTCGGCGGTAAATGAAAACGCCCCGCTCAGGGTTTGGTGATGACGGCCACATCGGCATGGGGAAAGAGAACGTCGGCCTGCCAGCGGGCCGCCAGGGCGCGAAACGAGGCCTCGGCAAAGAAAACAATGTGGGTCGGGTCGTGGCGGTAGCGCCAGTTCCTGAAACGCTCGTCGCTAAGCACCCGCTGGGTCTGCAACACCAGGATGCCGCCTGGCTTGAGGCAGTCCCAGAGCCCGTCCAGCACGGCGCGCGGCTCGGCGATATGTTCGATCACCTCGGTGCTGGTGATGAAGTCATACTCTCGCGTCAGCAACTCAGGGAAGTCGGCATAGAACTTGTCGTAACCCGCCATCTCGTAGCCCGCCTCTGTGCCCATGGCCACCAGCGCCGGACCCGGGCCGCAACCGAAATCGAGACCGCTGGCAGGCAGCGGCACCCGACTCAACACCTCGCCAAAGGCCCGCATCAAAAAAGCGCGATAACGGGGATCATCCACCTGATTATCGTGACCGTCATAAACCGCCTTCTCCGCCGCTGGTGCCAGATGACCGCTGGCATCCAGCCAGACCAGCTCGCAGGCCTGGCAACGATGGTACTGCTTGCCGGCCACCGGCAGCACATAGGAGTCGACTGCACCGCACAGCGGGCAAGGGGACGGGCACATGGGGTTTCCTCACAAGAGTGGCTGGCCCAATCCGGGATGGGCTCGAAATGGGCGCCAGCTTGCCTGCCCTGACCGCCGCTGACAAGGGGTTTGTCCCCGGGGATCACGCCCTGCCATTTGGCTGACAACCCTGTTTTTCACCACCTACCGGTACAAATCGACACTTATTTTCCCCTCTTAAGGGTTTCTTAAGTTTGCCCATTTAGTCTGACAGCAACAGACCAGAAGGAGCCATCCATGACCACAGACATTCAAGCACCCTACCGTTTGGTGCTGGCCGATACCCAAGAGCAGGTCATGGCGTTGCAGGCCTACATACAGGCGGCCTACAGCCACGAGTTCGACGCCCGCATTCCCCATTTCCTGCCCTGCCTGCTCGGTCTCTATCGGGCAGATGGCATCCTGGTGGGTGCTTGTGGCCTCAAGTTGGCCAGCACCGAGCATCTCTATCTGGAACAGTATCTGGACCACCCCATAGAGGCCTCCATCGAAATCCGATTGGGGGTACGCGCCCGGCGGGATCGCATCGTCGAGGTGGGCAATCTGGCTTGCAGCGAACCAGGCAACGCCCGCCTGATGTTTGCCGCGCTGTGCCGCCTGCTGTGTGACAACGACCTCGATTACGTTGTGTTCACCGGCACCGCCAAGCTGCGCAACAGCTTCCATCGCCTGCACCTCACCCCGGTCGAGCTGGCTCCCGCCCAAGCCGACAAGGTGGGTGACGATGCCAGCGCCTGGGGTGCCTATTACCACTGCCAGCCCAAGGTGATGGTCGGGGATCTCGGCCAGGGACGTCAGGCACTGACCCAGGGCAGCCTGCTGCTTTCCCTGCTGGCGCCCATGCCATTCCTGTTCAACTGCCCGCAC
>NZ_CAWNYS010000370.1:0-4497 GCF_963878295.1 Aeromonas sp. HMWF014
GCAGTGCCAGCACCTTGAACAACGGCTCGGTACCACCCAGCGGCGCGGACGCAATGCTGTTCGGGATCACCTGATCCGACAGGCTCAGCGCACCGTCACCCACGATCTCGGTGGCAAACAGCGGGAAGTCCGCCTTGATGCCGCGACCGAGGTTGATCGGGTCAGCCGAATCCAGCAGCGATTGAGCCGCGAAGCTGTAGCTCTGCAGCGTGCTGGCTGCGGTCGTCTGAGTGGCCGCGTCCAGGCTCGGCAGGAACTCGTTGACGAAGCAGGTCGGCACCGCCGTTTGGCAGTTGGGAGCATAGGCGGCGAAACCGGCCTTCAGCTCGGCACTGCCGCCGGTCAGCACGCCCATCTTGATGGTCGGGCCGAAGGCCGGCGAGTTCAGCAACAGCGGCGCTATGCCGCCACCCGGCATGGCCAGGCCACCGGTGTCGAACTTGAACAGGGCATCCGCCTGCGCGTTACCTATGGACTGGTTGGCTACTGCCAGCAGATTGGCTCCGGCAATGGCCCCCAGCGAGTGGCCGAGGAAATGCACCTTGAGGCTGCCGGCCGTCCCGATGGCCCCTTGGGCGTTGGCCAGGCCAACCGCCAGACGCAGGCCCAGCAGATCCACCACGCTCTGTTTCAGGTTGTCCCGCGCCACAGTCAGGTAGCTCAGGTTCAGGTACGGCATCGGATTGTCGGAGGTGGTGACGGTATCCGTGCTGCCACTCAGGGCATAGCCACGCTCACCATGCAGCGGATGATCGATCACCACTACGGCTACATTCTTGGCTGTTGGTGTGACTTGCAGACCAGCGCCGATCTGGCCCAGCGCCAGCGCATAGGAGTCCTCTTTGATGGAGGTGACGCCGTGCTGATAGATGATCACATCTGTGATGGTCTTCAGGTCATTGGTTGCGGCAAATATCCGCATCGGCACGGATTGCACCTCTTCCAGCATCGGCAGCGGGTTGAAGCGGCCTATGTTCTGCTCGGGATCCAGCGCCTTGCCGCCGGAGGTGAGCGTCACCCCGATCAGCTTGCTCGCCTCCGCCAGCAGCTCGGCCTGACGGCTCGGCTCGGCGATGAGCTCGCCCAGCAGGGCAGGATCCACACCGGCGCCCACCAGACCACCGATCACCTCGGCATCCTGTGCCTTCAGCGCATTGGCGATGGCATAGAGACTGGGGATGGCACCGTGCCAGGACTGGGTCTTGGCCTTGTCCCATGAACCGGCGGTCGCCGGTGAGGAGAGGAAATACGGCAGCTTGACCGTACCGGTGTAGACCTGCGTCATGCCGGCGATGCCGGTCAGCGTCGGGCTGGCGGCAACGGCGGCGGCAATGGCACCCTTCTGCTCCTGCGGCAGGAACTGCTCATTGTCCAGCTGGGTCAGGAAGGTGTTGCTGCCGGTCACGGCCAGGGTATAGGTGCCGGGCAGGCTGGTGTTGCCCAGGGCATCCTGTTTCCACAGGGCGGCAGCGTCCAGAGTCGGGCTCTTCAGCACGGAAGCGGCGGCACTCTTCACCGCCACCAGCACATCGGCGCCGGATTGGGTACCGAACCAGTCGGAGAAGATGACATGATCCGTGGCGATGCCGGTCGCGGCCTTGAACAGCCCTTCCTGCAGCGCGATCAGACCGTTGATGGTCTGCTCCTGGGCATTGCTGCCGGCGTTGTTCTTGTAGTTGCCGTAGTCACTGCCTGCCTTGAGGGCATCGCCGCGACTATCTTTCAGCGAATCAGTGGCCACTATCATGTAGTAGGAGGAGGGGTTCAACGGCTTGAGCGGAACCAGGTTCAGCTTGCCGGCCGAGGCGGCCACCACGAAGTCCACACCGTAGGTCAGCACCTTCTTCACGCCGCTCGGGCGCAGCGCCGTGCTGTCGAAGGTCAACTCCAGCAGGTAGAGCGGAGCCACTGAAGCGCCAAACTCGGCCGCCGTCGGTGCCTGAACCGTGATGCCAGACGAGGTGACCGGCACGATCTGGATAGCCTGGGTCGTAGACCAACCATCCAGCGTCGACATGGCGGAAACAGGGTTGGAGAGATCTGCGGTCTCGGTGGAGAATTTCAGGGTACCATCGCTGGCCCGGGCCGCCAGGGCACTGGGGCGCACTGCGTTGGAACCGGTCAACAGATAGTCGAGATAGCTTGAAGTGTCGCCTTTGTTATCATCACTGCCACCACAGCCAGCCAACAGGGCACTGACAACTGCGGCATAAATTAGCTTCTTTTTCATATCCTTATCTCTTTTTAGTTGTTATCCATGATGTGCTGACGGGGTAGGGTGAAAACCCGACCGAATCATATTAACAGCAACGCAACATTTTTTAAGCGTCTGGTCGGTCATCTGATCTGCTTTTTTTGTGTACAACATCAAGGAATTGGAATAGAAACGTGACCCGATAGGTTAACAGCTTCACTCCGGATACCAGACCCGACCAGCAACGCCCCCAGCTCCTGATGGCAAAAAGCCACCCCGATCTCGGCAAAGCGGCTTAATTGTCGGTAGAATGTCGCCATTGCTTAAGGAGAACCACATGATCGACCCGAAGAAACTGGAAGAGATCGCCAAACAGGTGCACAACTCCCTGCCGCCCGGCATTCGCAGCATGGGTGAAGAGGTGGAAAAGAAGATCCGTCAGGTATTGCAGTCCCAGCTCAACAAGCTGGATCTGGTCAGTCGCGAGGAGTTTGACGTGCAGACCAAGGTGCTGCTGCGCACCCGCGAGAAGCTGACCGCTCTCGAGGCCAAGCTGACGCAGCTGGAACAGCAGCTCGCTGCCAAAGGCGAGTAACACGCTGACGCCGCCGGCTCGCACGGCGCATAAAACAAACCCCAGCCAGGCTGGGGTTTGTTTTTTCTGAAGCTCAAGCGCCATCGGCCGTCATATACGACTGACACCGCTTTGATGCCTACCGATTCGCACTCTCAGCTCAGATGAACTCGTAGGCATCGCCGAAGATGCGCTCCGGCTCGGCACCGAGGATCTTGAACTCCTCCCGCGCCGCTCCAGCCATCTCGAAACGGCCAGCCACATAGATGTCGTAGTCATGCAGACTGACGAAGTCATCCATGATGGCCTTGTGCACCAGACCCGTCTTGCCGGTCCAGTCGCTTTCCGGCTCCTGCACCACAGGGATGAAGGTCAGCGGTGCATAGTCGCGCTCCCACTGCTGCATCTGCTCCTGTTCATAGAGCCAGTGCGCCTGGCGCACCCCCCAGTAGACGAAGACGGGGCGCTTGCTGCCGGTGTCTATCAGGAACTCCAGGATGGAGCGGGCATAGGAAAAACCAGTGCCCCCCGCCATCAGGATCAACGGACGGGGCGACTCTTCCCGCAGGAAGGCCTTGCCTGCCGCCAGTTCGATCTCTATCTCTCCCTGCTCGCGCATGCGGGCCAGCACCTGACCTGCATAAGCGTTCTCGGGGGTGGCGCCGATCTGCAGCTCCAGTACCCCAGGGCGGGTCGGTGAGTTGGCGATGGAGAAGGGGCGTTTGTCCGAATCGCTCATCACCACCAGCAGATACTGGCCCGGCTTGAAGCTGACCGCTTGCTGCGGCGTCAGGGCCACGTGCCAGATGGTGTCGACATATTCGCGCAGTTCCTCTACGCGGCACTTGATACGTTGCATTCTTATCCTTGTGACGGGCTCGCTCGGCCCGCTTTCGCTCATTGATTCACTGTAGATTCACGACCAGTGCAGCTGGTCAGGTTTCCCGAGCATACCCAATTCCGCCCGGAGATCATCAACCTTTTGTACCCGAACGGCGGTAGCAGCACGGATCCTCTGGCTGGCCGGGCTGGGTCGACCCGGCCCGCGTGATATAAATCCCAGGCAACCAGGCCTAGCCGAGAATAGCCAGCTCATCCCAGATGGCATCCACCTTCTGCTTCACCGCCTCGTCCTGGACTATGGGTTGCCCCCACTCGCGGTTGCTCTCCCCCGGCCACTTGTTGGTGGCATCCAGCCCCATTTTGGAGCCAAGGCCGGAGACAGGCGAGGCGAAGTCGAGGTAGTCGATCGGGGTGTGTTCAATCAGGGTGGTATCCCGGGCAGGGTCCATCCGGGTGGTGATGGCCCAGATCACATCCTTCCAGTCGCGGGCGTTGATGTCGTCATCGCAGACGATCACGAACTTGGTGTACATGAACTGGCGCAGGAAAGACCAGACCCCCAGCATCACCCGCTTGGCATGGCCCGGGTAACGCTTCTTGATGGTCACCACCGCCATCCGGTAAGAACAGCCTTCCGGCGGCAGGTAGAAATCCACTATTTCGGGGAACTGCTTCTGCAACAGCGGCACGAACACCTCGTTCAATGCCACGCCGAGCACCGCCGGCTCATCGGGCGGACGGCCTGTGTAGGTGCTGTGGTAGATGGCATCACGGCGCATCGTCATGTGGGTGATGGTGAAGACCGGGAACTCGTCCACTTCGTTGTAGTAACCGGTGTGATCCCCGTAAGGCCCCTCGGGCGCCATCTCCCCCGGCTCCAGATACC
>NZ_CAWNYS010000371.1:0-3620 GCF_963878295.1 Aeromonas sp. HMWF014
GATCTACACCCATGTGGCGAATGAACGACTCAAGGCGCTGCACGGGGAGCACCACCCCCGCGCCTGATGCGCAACAAAAAACCGCCACAGGGGCGGTTTTTTTAAACACACGACAGAAGTTGGCGCTTATTTTCCCTGCTGGGATTTGAGCAGATCGCGGATTTCGCTCAGCAGCTCCTGATCCTTGGTGGGGCCAGCGGGAGTGGCGGCCTCTTCCTGCTTCTTCTTGAGGGTGGTGATGGCTTTGAGCCCCATGAAGATGGCGAAGGCGATGATCAGGAAATCGATGATGGTCTG
The DNA here is from genome assembly GCF_963878295.1 of Aeromonas sp. HMWF014. Lineage (NCBI taxonomy): Bacteria > Pseudomonadati > Pseudomonadota > Gammaproteobacteria > Aeromonadales > Aeromonadaceae > Aeromonas > Aeromonas sp. HMWF014. The sequence goes on from NZ_CAWNYS010000371.1 coordinate 298, forward strand.
GATGAACCTGCCGTAGGCGATGACCACGGCCGGGGTGGCACCTTCGGCGTCCTTCAGGGTCACGACGAGATCGCTGAAGTCCACTCCCCCCAGGACCAGACCAATTGGCGGCATGATCACGTCACCCACGAAGGAGGAGACGATCTTGCCGAAGGCGGCACCAATGATGATGCCAACCGCCATGTCGATGACGTTGCCTCTTGCTGCAAAGGCCTTGAACTCTTGGATCAGACTCATGTTTCCCTCCCCAATTGGGCAGAGTGCGGCCGCTGTCGCACCCACGGTTGAATAATAAAACATCAGGAAAACAGAGGGATGACCGTCTTGTTTCCTGTCGTCACGGCTAGCTTGCTGGGCCTCTGCCCAATTGGCAACCTGTCAGAGAAGGATTTTTTGTGACCACCACTATTAATCAGTAAGTAATTAACAGGTTGAGACCTGGATATAGCCTGAGTTACCTTGTGAGTCCATTCGTTCATGCCAAGTGAGTAAAAGAGTGAAGCATTTACTACTGGGAATGATGCTGCTGTGCACGTTTGCTGCCAGCGCGGGGATGGATCCCCAATTATTGAAACAGCGTATAGAGCAGCGGCTCGGGGTACAGGTGTATCTGGTGGATGAAACCCCCATGCCTGGCCTCTTTATGCTGGGCACGGCTCAGGGGCCGCTCTATACCGATGCCAAGGGAGACTATGTGCTCCAGGGCATCATGCTGGATCTGGGCCATGACATGAAAAACCTCACCATGCAGGGCCAGCGTCAGCAACGGCAGCGGGCCCTGACCCAGATCGGCGAACGGCGTATGCAGCTCAAGGCGGTGCCCGAGCGTCACAGCGTCACCTTGTTTACCGACCTGACCTGCAGCCGCTGTCGTGCCGCGCTCGATGAGCTGCCCATACTGCAGGCGCTGGGGGTGAGCGTGCAGCTGTTGCCAGCGCTGGGAACCTTCGCCGATCTGGCCGAGGCGCAGGCGCGCTGGTGCGATCCCGGTCTGTTCAGTGAACTCAGTCTCAGTGATCGTTTGCCTGCGGCCGGTTGTAATGAGATCCTTGCCCATCATATCGGCCTGAGCCAGTGGCTCGGGATCAAGGCGCTGCCGAGCTGGGTCCTGCCAAACGGGGATCTGGTGCGGGGTTATCAGAGCCCTGAACAACTGCTCAAGATACTGGATCACATCAATGCCCCTGCAAATCCGTCGTCGTCCGCGAGTTGATGATTCCCATCTGCCCGCCACCCTGCATCCACTGCTTCGCCAAGTCTTCGCCAGCCGTGGCGTAGAGGATCCCGTCCTGCTGGAGCGCAGTGCCAGCTCGCTGCTGCCCCCCCAGCGTCTGTTTGGCATGGAGCAGGCGGTGCCGCTGCTGGCGGCGGCGCTCACTGCTCAGCAGCGTATCCTGATCGTCGGTGACTTCGACTGCGACGGCGCCACCAGCTCGGCCCTGTGCGTGCTGGCGCTGCGGGCTATGGGCGGTCACCACATCGATTTTCTGGTGCCCAATCGCTTCGAGTTCGGCTACGGCCTCACGCCGGAGATAGTCGAGCTGGCGGTGGCGCGTGGCGCCGAGTTTCTCATCACGGTGGACAACGGCATCTCCAGCATCGCCGGGGTGGCGGCGGCCAAGATGGCCGGCATGCAGGTGCTGGTCACCGATCATCACCTGCCGGGCCAGGAGTTGCCTGCTGCCGACGCGATAGTGAACCCCAACCAGCGTGGCTGCGACTTTCCCTCCAAGTCACTGGCCGGGGTGGGGGTGGCCTTCTATCTGATGGCGGCCCTCAACACCCACCTGCGCCAGCTGGGCTGGTACGAGCGGCAGGGTATTCGTGCCCCCAATGTGGCGGATTATCTGGATCTGGTGGCGCTCGGCACGGTCGCCGACGTGGTAGCACTGGATGGTAACAACCGCATCCTGGTGCATCAGGGGCTGCAGCGGATCCGGGCTGGTCGTTGCCGTCCCGGCATCCAGGCGCTGGTGGACGTATCGGGCCGCGATGGCCGCCGTCTCACCGCCGCCGATCTTGGCTTTGCGCTGGGGCCGCGCCTCAACGCAGTGGGCCGCCTCGATGACATGTCCCTCGGGGTCGCTTGTTTGCTCAGCGATGACCTCAATCTGGCGCGTCAGCTCGCCTCCGAGATGGACAGCCTCAACCAGGAGCGCAAGGAGATAGAGCAGGGGATGCAGCAGGAGGCGCTCGCGACCCTGGAGCAGATCCGTTTTCGCGATGGCGAAGTCCCATCCGGCATAGTGCTGCACAGAGACGAGTGGCATCAGGGGGTGGTGGGGCTGGTGGCCTCCAAGGTGAAGGAGCAGTACTACCGCCCGGTCATTGCTTTTGCCGAGAGCAGCGACACCGAGCTCAAGGGCTCCGGTCGCTCCATTCCCGGGGTGCATCTGCGCGATGCCCTCGAATTGCTCGATACCCGCCATCCGGGCCTGATGGGCAAGTTTGGCGGCCACGCCATGGCGGCGGGGCTGACCCTGCCCAAGGCCAACATCGAGGCCTTTGGTCGTGCCTTCGAGGGGGTCATCCGCGAGCTGGTGACGCCGGAGCTCTTGACCGGGGTGCTGCTCACCGATGGCGAATTACTGCCGGATGAGCTCAGCCTTGAGTTGGCGGAGCTCATTCGCGCCTCCGGCCCCTGGGGTCAGGCCTTCCCTGAGCCGCTGTTTGACGGCGAATTCGTGCTGGTACAGCAGCGGCTGGTGGGGGAGAAACACCTCAAGATGATGCTGACCACGGATTCGGGCCATGCGGTGGATGCCATCGCTTTTGGCGTCGATCTCAAGCGTTGGCCCGATGCCTCGGTGAAGCGGGTGCGGCTGGTCTATCGGCTCGATGTCAACGAGTGGCGCGGCAACCGCAGCGTGCAGCTGCTGGTGGAGCATCTGGAAGCCGCCGGCATCTAGTACCGGCTCTGGCACACCTGCTCACGACAACGGCCACCTCAGGGTGGCCGTGTTGTTATCAGCCTGGGCTGCCAATCAGGGGGTTGGACCCAAATGTAAGTCTCAGACGATAGAACCCCCTTTCTTTTAGTGGATTTTAAGTACCACCTTTTGGGATGGGAAGGGTGTTTAGTATCGTAAAAAGTTAATTAATGGATGTTTAAATTCAATTTATTGATAATTTGTGATACATTTAGCTCGTTTTATCCGTTGTCTTTTTTCAGGGACCTGACTGCTTGCCACCCCTTGGCCGATCACCGACAGGGCTGATGGCCCTCGCCATCGCCTGTATCTTGTGGCTTGCCGCCTTCGCGGCGGGAGGCATCAGTGCGCCCGGTCAGCCTATATCGGCCGAGCGGGTGGCTGCGATGCAAC
>NZ_CAWNYS010000372.1:0-3876 GCF_963878295.1 Aeromonas sp. HMWF014
AAAAAAACCAATAAAAACAATGCCAGTCAGGCTTAACTGACTGGCATTAGACCGAAAGGTCCCTTTTTCATTCGGCTATTTGCCTGTCATCAGGCCACAAACACCAGGTAGACGACGAAGGCCACGATAAAGCGATAGATGGCGAACGGAATGAAGTCGAGGCGACGGATCAGCGCCAGGAAGGTCTTGATGGCAATCATGGCGACCACGAAGGCAGTGATGAACCCCACCGCAAACATGGGAAAGTCGGCCATGGAGAGGAGGTCGCGGCTCTTGTAGAGATCCAGCCCGCTTGCCGCCACCATCATGGGCACCGCCAGGATGAAGGAGAACTCGGCCGCTGCCTGACGGCTGATCCCCATCAGCATGCCGCCGCTGATGGTGGCGCCGGAGCGGGAGAAGCCGGGCCAGAGCGCCAGACACTGGAACAGACCTATGCCGAACGCCTGTTTGTAGCTGATGTCATCCAGGGTCTCGGAGCGTACCGCCGGGCGACATTTCTCGGCGATGATCAGCAGTATGCCGCCAGCCACTAGGGCGTACATCACTGTCTCGGGGCCGAACAGGTTGGCTTTGATCCAGCTGTGAATGGCGAGGCCGATGATCACGGCGGGCAGCATGCCGAGGATGATGTGCACCAGGGAGAGGGTGGCGTGATCCTGCGCTGGCTTCTGGCCAAAGTGGATGCCAATCAGGCCGAACAGGCGGCGCCAGAAGACGGCCACGACCGCGAGAATGGAGCCCATCTGGATCACTATCTCGAAGGTGGCGGCCTTGGGGCCTTCGAAGCCCAGCAGGTGGCCGACGATGATCATGTGGCCGGTGGAGGAGACGGGGAGGAACTCGGTCAGCCCCTCGACGACGCCCAGAATAAAGGCGACCAGCAGGCTATAAGTGTCAGTCATCGAACAAACAGTCCTTAATTTCGTTGATGTAAAAACGCCCCGGGAAGGTCTCGGGGCGGTTTATCTTGCTCGATTGTGACAGATGAGGCCATGTAAATCTTAAGATCGGCCGATCTCAGTTGCGGATAAAACGGTAGCGGGTCTGGTGGTGGTAGTAGTGTCCCGGCAGCAGCCAGGGATTGCCGAGCTCGGGCCGGTTGGGGCTGTCCGGTAACTGCTGCGCCTCCAGGCAGAAGCCGTCGTAATCCCGATACGGCTGGTCGTTGCGGCTCGGCGTATTGGCCAGCCAGTTGCCGGTGTAAAACTGCAGCGAAGGCTGGTTGGTGTAGACCTCCATCGCCAGCTGCCGATCGCCGGAGATCACTCGTGCGGCCCAGGTATGCTCAGGGTCAGCGAGCGGTAAAGAGGGGATCTCTCGGCTGTCATGGCGCAGCTGGTTGAGCAGGAAGGCGTGATCGTACCCCTTGGCCTGCTGTTGCTGGGGATGGCTCAGCCAATCCTGGCCTATTGGGCGCGGGGCGCGCAGATCGAAGGGGCCTTCCACCGGCGTAATGGCCAGCGGCAGACCGCTCTCATCGGTTGGCAAAAAGCGATCGGCGTTGAGGCTGATGGTGTGATCGCGTACATCTCCGCCCCCATCCAGATTGAAGTAGGCATGACTGGTGAGACTGACCGGGGTCGGTGCATCCGTGCTGGCCCTGAAATCGACCACCAGATCGCACTGCTCCAGCCGGTACTCCAGCGTCACCCGCACGTTGCCGGGGAAACCCTGATCGCCCGCCTTTGACAGCAGGACGAGTCTGACCCTATCCGCCTCCAGCTCCTTGATGTTCCAGCGCTGGCGATGAAATCCCTCCCGTCCGCCGTGCAGGCAGTGGGGCGCCTGATTGGCATCCAGCGGCCAGTGCTGGCCATCGCGCACCAGTTTGGCGCCGCCAATGCGGTTGGCAAAACGCCCGGCGACTGCGCCCAGCCACGCCTGCTGAGCAGGATAGGCCGCTTCGGCGCAGCCCAGCAGCACCTCGCGGTGCTTGCCCGCTACCGGCAGGGTGAGGGAGGTGAGGGTGGCGCCAAAATCGAGGCCGCGCAGGCGCAGCCCCTCTTCGTTTTCCAGCTCGAATGGGGTCATGGCGCCGCTCATAACTTGCCAGCCCCTGAACTGGCGCGGCAGACATAGCTATCGGCCTTGAGACCGAAACGGGCCGGATACTCGGCGTCGACGGCGGCAATCACCTCGGCCACCTGCGCCGGGCGTAGCAGGGCAACCACGCAGCCACCGAAGCCGCCGCCCGTCATCCGCACACCGCCTTCGCGGCCAAGCTTGGCCTTGATGATCTCCACCAGACCGTCGATGGGGGGCACTGTGATCTCGAAGTCATCGCGCATGGCAGCGTGGGACTCGGCCATCAGTTCGCCGAGGCGCACCAGATCGCCGGACTCCAGCGCATCGGCGGCGGCCAGGGTGCGGGCGTTTTCGCCCACCACGTGGCGAGCGCGGCGGTAGCAGATCTCATCCAGCCCGGCCTTGCCCGCTTCCAGCGCGGCCATGTCGAGGTCGCGCAGCGCCTTGACCCCGTAGTGGCGGGCGGCGGTTTCACACTGCTGACGGCGGGTGTTGTATTCGCTGTCCACCAGACCGCGCCACACGTTGGAGTTGACGATCAGCACCGCCAGATCGGGGGGCATGGGGATGAGACGGGTCTGGAGCGAGCGGCAGTCGAGCAGCAGGGCATGATCCTGTTTGCCGCTGGCGGAGATCATCTGATCCATGATGCCGCAGTTGCAGCCGACGAACTGGTTCTCCGCCTGCTGGCCATTGAGCGCGATCTCGGCCTGGCTGATGTCGAGCCCCAGCGCCTCCTTGAAGGCCTGGCCTATGGCCACTTCCAGCGAGGCGGACGACGACAGGCCGGTGCCCTGCGGCACGTTGCCCGAGACCACTAGGTTGAGGCCGCGCAGCGCATGGCCGCGCACCTGCAGGTATTTCACCACGCCGCGGATGTAGTCGCTCCAGCGCTGCTCGGCATGATGGGTGATGGGGTGGTTCAAATCGAACAGGTCGTGCTGGTTGCCATAATCGGCGGCGATCACGTGCACCAGGCTGTCATCCCGCAGGCCGATGGCGACGCAGGTTTCGAAGTCGATGGCGCAGGGCAGCACGAAACCGTCGTTGTAGTCAGTGTGCTCGCCGATGAGGTTGACGCGGCCGGGGGCACGCACCAGCAGGTCGGGTTGCTGCCCAAACTGCTCTGCAAAAACGGTGCTGACGTGTTGGCTGGGGGTCATAGGGTTTCCTCATTGGCTTGGCTGGTCTGGTTGTAGTGAATCGGGTTCAGGGCACGCAGCCGTTCTGCAGCTTGCTCCGGTGTGAGGTCGCGCTGGGCTTCTGCCAGCATCTCGAAGCCCACCATGAACTTGCGCACCGTGGCGGAGCGCAGCAGGGGCGGATAGAAGTGGGCGTGCAGCTGCCAGGCTTCCGGGCAGTCGGAGTGCGGCGGTGCGAAGTGCCAACCCATGGAGTAGGGAAAGCTGCACTCGAACAGGTTGTCGTAACGGCTGGTGAGCTCCTTGAGTGCCACCGCCAGATCCTGCTGCAGCTCGGGGGTGAGGCTCAGCAGGGAGGGCACATGGGTCTTGGGCAGCAGCAGGGTTTCGAACGGCCAGGCGGCCCAGAAGGGAACGACTGCCAGCCAATGTTCGGTTTCCACGACGATGCGGGTACGATCCACCAGCTCCCGCTCCACATATTCGACCAGCAGCGGGCGGCCATGCTCGGCCAGCCAGTCACGCTGGTGCTGTTCTTCGCGGGCGATTTCGTTGGGCAGAAAATCGCTGCCCCACAACTGGCCGTGAGGGTGGGGGTTGGAGCAGCCCATGACGGCGCCCTTGTTTTCAAACACTTGCACCCATTGCCACTGGCTCGACAGCTCGGCCACCTGTTCCATCCAGGTGGTGATCACGGCCTCTATGG
>NZ_CAWNYS010000373.1:0-4950 GCF_963878295.1 Aeromonas sp. HMWF014
ATCCTGGGTACCGTGGTTGGCGCGGCGCTGGGCGGCGTAGTCGGCCACCAGTTTGGTGGCGGCAACGGCAAGAAGGTGGCAACAGCCGCGGGTGCCGTGGCCGGTGGCTATGCCGGCAATCAGGTGCAGGGCAACATGCAGGCGGGCGATACCTACCCCAGCACCGAGCAGCGTTGCAAGACGGTGCAGGAGAGCAGCACCCGTACCCTGGGTTATGATGTCACCTACCGCCTCGCCGGTCAGGAAGGCGTCATCCGCATGGACAAGGCCCCCGGCACCACCATACCGGTCAAGGAGGGCAAGCTGGTGATCGACCAGCCAAAAGTGTGATTTCTCCTGGCGCCAGTCAGCAGCAGGCCCGCCTCTTTCGAGACGGGCCTGTGTTTTTTGGCGGTTTGTTTCCCTTTTTTCAAACAACGGCACTCACGGTCATTGCGCTCAGGCGGTTACCCCTTGCAGCACTTTTTCACCGCCCGCACCACGTTCTGATAACCGGTGCAGCGGCAGAGATTGCCCGACAGCCCGCGGCGGATCTCCGCATCGGTCAGCGGGCGGCGATCTGTCTTGTCGAGTAAAGCCGCGCTCGCCATCACGAGGCCGGGGGTGCAAAAACCGCACTGCACCGCCCCCTCGTCGATGAAGGCCTGCTGCACATCGGAGAGCTGGTTGCCTTGCCGTTCCCCCTCCACGGTACGAATGGACTTACCATCGGCCCATACCGCGAGATAGAGACAGCTGTCGATGGCGATGCCATCCACCCGCACGGTACAGGCACCGCATTCGCCGACGCTGCACCCCTCTTTCACACTGATCAGCCCCTGCCCGCGCAGGAAGTAGAGCAGCGACATGGTGGGCGACACCGCATAGGAGTAAGGCTTGCCGTTGATCTCGCACTGGATCGCAACAGTGGGACAGGTTTGCGGTTGCATCATAGGATCTTGCCTCCGGCACGTTCGACAGCGCAGGCGATCACCCGCTGCGCCAAGGTTTTGATAAGGTGCAGGCGAAAGGCTTTCTCTGCCCGCCAGGAGGAGCGCGGCGCCACATCGGCCACCACCGCCTCGGCAATGGCCGCCAGCGTCGCCCGGGTCAGGGGTTGTCCCTCGGCTGCCGCCTCCGCATGCGGCGTGCGCACCGGTGTCGGTGCCGCCACCCCGTAGGCCAGACGCAGGCGCTTGAAGTGGCCATCCTCAATCTGGCAGTAGGCGGCGCAGCCGATGGTGGCGATATCCATGGCACCGCGCATGGCGTACTTGAAGTAGTGGGAGCCCACATGGGGATAGGGATCAGGGGCAAAATGAAACGCCACCAGGATCTCCGCCGGTTGCAGCGCCACCTTGCCGGGGCCTGTGTGAAAACCGGCGATGGTAATGCGGCGCGTGCCGCCCGGGCCGGCAATCTCAAGCTCTGCTTCCAGTGCCACCGTGGGCGCTGCCGAGTCGGCACTGGTGGCGCCGTTGCAGATGTTGCCGCCATAGGTGGCGACGTTGCGGATCTGCGGACCCGCGATGGTGGCGGCCGCTTCTGCCAGCATCGGCAGGCGACGCTGCACCAGCTCGTTTTCGATGATCTCGGTAAAGGTGGTGCCAGAGCCGATACGGATCGATCCATCAGCCAGCTCGCTCACCCCTTTGAGTTCCGGCAAGTCGTGAATATCGACGATATGGCGATAGGCAGGGTTGAGGTGATGAAGCTGGATCATCACATCGGTGCCACCGGCCAGCAGGCGCGCCTCGGGGTCGGCCTGGCGCAGGGCGAGCGCCTCGGCCACGCTGTGGGCCTTGTAGTAACGGGCAATATCAAACATGGTGTTGCTCCTCCCCTGATCCCTCGGTGATCAAACCCGCCGCGACAAACTCCCGAAACAGGGTCTTGGGGGTGATGGGCAGCTCGTTGATGGCCACCCCGGTCGCCATGCGAATGGCGTTACGGATCGCCGGGCCGGGGGAGATGATGGGCGGCTCCCCCAGTGATTTGTGGCCATAGACCGACTGGGGTTCATAGGTCTGCACGAAGTCGCATTCGAGCTCAGGCAAGTCCAGCATGGTGGGGAACTTGTAGTCGAGCAGGTTGGGGTTGCGCACCACGCCGGTCTTGGCGTCGATGATCATCTCCTCGAACAGGGACCAGCCGATCCCCATCCCCATGCCGCCGTGCACCTGCCCCTCTGCCAGCTGTGGATTAAGGATCTTGCCCGCATCGTGCAGGTTGATGATGCGATTGATGGTGACCTTGCAGAGATCGATATCGACGCTGAGATCGACAAAGGTGCAGCCGAAACTGGGCGGGTTGGTGGTGGTCTTGTGGGAGACCTCGGCGGTGATCTGGCCGCCGATGGTGAGGTGGTAGTAGGCGTTGACCGACACCTCGGCCACGCTGATCAGCACCTTGTCCGGCGCACCGGCCAACACCACGTAGCCGTCGATCAGGGCCAGCGACCCCACATCCTGATGGCAAAGCTGGGCCGCCAGCGACAGAATGCGAGCCCGCAGTTGCAGCGCCGCCTGATGGATGGCGGGGGCGGCCACATAACTCTGGCGCGAGGCGAACGAGCCCGGATCATAGGCGGTGATGTCGGTATCCTGGGTCGAGATGACCCGGATCTGCTCAAACGGAATGCCAAGCGTCTGGGCCGCCATCTGGGCAAAGACGGTATCCGACCCCTGCCCTATCTCGGTGGCGCCGATCTGCAGATTGACGGTGCCATCCTGATTGAGCAGCATGCGGGCCCCCGCAATTTCGACCCCCACCGGATAGGTGTTGGAGCCGTAGCTGAAACAGGCGACCCCGATGCCACGTCGCACCCGACTTGCAGGTTCCTGCCCCAAACACTCGGCTTTGAGCCGATCCCACTCGAACATCTCGCGACCACGCAGCAGGCACTCAGGTAGACCGGCGCTGTAGATGGTCTTCTGGTTGACCTGATTGACATCCCCTTCCCGCGCCACGTTGGCGATACGCACATCGAGCGGGTCTAATCCCAACTCGGCGCAGGCGTCATCGAGCATGCACTCGAGGGCAAAAATCACCTGGGGCGCGCCGTAACCGCGCATGGCACCGGCGGTGGGCAGGTTGCTGTAGAAGGTCGTGGCGTCATAACCAAAAGCGCTGCGCGGATAGAGGTAGCTGATCTTGTTGCCACCGGCGCTGGCGATGGAGTGGCCGTGGGAGGCATAGCCGCCGGTGTTGGAGAGCACGTCGAGCTGATAACCCTTGAGGGTGCCGTCGCGGTTGAGGCCCATCTTGCCATCGATAGCAAAGCCGTGGCGGGTGCGGGAGGCGAAGAAGCACTCTTCCCGACTCAAGGTCACCTTGACCGGCACGCCGCCGAGCTGGTAGCTCAAAAACGCCGCCATCGGCTCTTCCAGCACATCCTGCTTGTTACCAAAACCGCCGCCCATATAGGGCTTGATCACCCGCACACTCGACCAGGGCAGACCGAGGGATTTGGCGACCCGGCTGCGCACTATCTGGGGGATCTGGGTGCTGGAGACGACGATGATGTGGTCGGGTTGATCCATGTAGGCGTAGCAGGTCACCGTCTCCAGATGGCAGTGCTGCACCACTGGGGTCTGGTAGTGGCCGGTGAATTGAAAGTCGGCGGCGGCGATAGCCTGCTCCGGTTCATTGGCGCGAAGCTGGCTTTGGCGCAGCAGATTGCCGCTCGGGTGAATGGGATAAGCCCCCTCCGCGAGGGCGCTAGCAGCATCTGTCATCACCGGCAGCGGCTCGTAGGTCACCTTGACCAGCGAGGCCGCCTTCTCGGCAGTGAGCGGATCGCGCGCCACGACTATGGCGACCCCATCACCAAAGTGGCGCACATGGTCGGTGAGCAGGCGGCGGTCTTTCACATCCCGCTTGGCCTCATCGAGGGACCAGGCGTGACCGGCGGTGCGAAAACAGGTGGTGGGGACATCTTCATGGGTAAACACGGCTTCGACCCCGTGCAGGGCCAGCGCCTCGGTCGCGTCGATGGCGAGCACCTTGCCGTGGGCGATCTTGCTTCTCACGTACTTGGCGTGGCGCATCCCGAGCATGATGTTGTCATCGGTATAGCGGGCGCTGCCGGTCACCTTGGCCTCGGCATCCACCCGCTTGAGCGGTAATCCTATGGACATATGCAAGTCCTTGCTTCAGGTAAGAAAATCCAGAACCAGGATAAAAAACAGCAAGATATGCGCCTGTTTCCCGCAGACAGGCCAGCGATGAGGATAAGTGTGAAGAAGATCCCATCCGGCACCCCGGCCAGGCTGATGGCGTTGCCGGATTGCCGATTTTTCATGCACATTCAACCGCTGGCATACGACCCGTTATCAATCTGGTAATCCCCATTATCAAAATGGTACCTGCCGCGCCTGAAAAGCATCGGGGGCCACCTGTCTGTCACCCCCGATGAGACTCCCGTAATGACACCAGCCCCCTGGACTAGATGGCCCAGCCACCGGCGTAGAAGAGCACCAGCGCCAAGGCGATGATGACGGTGCCCGGATTGAGCTTGCGCCACTCGTTGGAGCAGATGCGGCCGATCACCAGGGCGCTGAAACCCAGCATGATGCCGGTGACTATGTTGCAGGTGAGCACGATAAAGACAGCGCACAGCAGGCCGGACATGGCCCCGACAAAGTCATCGAAATCGAGCTTGGTGACGTTGCTCAGCATCAAGAGCCCCACATACATCAGGGCCGGCGCCGTGGCATAGGCTGGCACCAGATAGGAGAGCGGCGAGAGGAACAGCATCAACAGGAACAGGCCGCCGACCACAGTGGCGGTCAGGCCGGTTTTGCCACCCGCTGCCGTGCCCGCTGCCGATTCGATATAGACGGCAGCCGGCGCAGCCCCCACCAGGCCGGAGAAGATGCTGCTGACCGAGTCGGCACTGAGCGCCTTGCCGCTGTTGATGATGTGACCATCTTTATCCAGCAAGTTGGCCTGCCCCGCCACCGCCCGTAT
>NZ_CAWNYS010000374.1:0-6704 GCF_963878295.1 Aeromonas sp. HMWF014
ACCCAATACCGGTTTCCATTTCGGTCCACCCCCCCCAGTCAGATATGCTGAAAAAATACGAAACCTGGCCGCCAAACAGCAGGTAATAAATTTTCAAGCGGGTTGTACGGGCCGGGAGTGCAGATAGCAGGAATCACTCATTGACAGCGGGGCAAACAGACGAAAATAGAGGTTATTTTCCTGCCAGCCCCGAGGTTTCCCTCGACCATGGCAACAGCGGGACGCTTTACTGCCGATTAATCCCCCTTTGACACTTCTTTATTGATGAGGGATCCGGCACAATATCGGCCCCACTTTTTTCCTCGGTTTTTCCGGGCATGACCATAGATTTCGTGACACTGCTACATCAAAGCGACTCCCTGCTGCTGTTCGTGGTACTGGCCTTCGGCCTGCTACTAGGCAAAGTCAGAGTCGGTAATTTCCAGATTGGCAACACCATAGGCGTGCTGTTTACCGCCCTGCTGTTCGGCCAGATGGGCTTCGAGTTCACCGCCACCACGGAGAACGTCGGCTTCATGCTGTTCATCTTCTGCGTGGGTATAGAGGCGGGACCGCACTTCTTCAGTGTCTTCCTGCGCGATGGCATCCACTACATCACCCTCACCCTGGTGATCCTGCTGACGGCATTGCTGTTGACGGTGGGACTGGCCAAGTTCTTCAACCTGGGGCCAGGCATGGCGGCAGGTATATTGGCCGGTTCACTCACCTCGACCCCGGCCCTGGTGGGGGCACAGGATGCCCTGCGCAGCGGCCTGCTCAACCTGCCCCACGGCACCGACATGCAACCCGTGCTCGACAACATGGGGATCGGCTATGCCCTGACCTATCTGGTGGGTCTGGTCGGACTGATGCTGGTGGTGCGCTACCTCCCCTCCCTGGCACGGCTGGACCTCAACACCGAGGCCCAGAAGATAGCCCGCGAGCGGGGGCTTTCCGACAGCGAGAGCCGCAAGACCTATCTGCCCATCATCCGCGCCTACCGGGTCGGCCCCGAACTGGCAGCCTGGATCGGGGGACGCACCTTGCGTGAAACCGGCATCTATCCCCACACAGGTTGCTATGTGGAGCGGATCCGTCGCAACGGCATACTGGCAAGCCCGGATGGTGACGCCGTCATCCAGGAGGGGGACGAGATCGCCCTGGTCGGTTATCCCGAGAGCCACGAGAAGCTTGACGTCAACTATCGCAACGGCAAGGAGGTGTTCGACCGCAACCTGCTTGACCTGCAAATAGTCACCGAAGAGATAGTGGTGAAGAACGATGCTGTGGTGGGCCGCCATCTGGTGGAGCTCAACCTCACCGAGAAGGGCTGCTTCCTCAACCGGGTGGTGCGCTCCCAGATCGAGATGCCGTTCGATCGCAACATCATGTTGCAAAAGGGCGACGTGCTGCAGATCAGTGGCGAGAAGCAGCGGGTCAAGCTGCTGGCCAACAAGATAGGCTTCATCAGCATCCACAGCCAGACCACGGATCTGGTGGCCTTCACCACCTTCTTTGTGCTGGGTCTGCTGATCGGTTCCGTCTCCCTGGTGTTCGGTCAGCTCGAGTTTGGTCTGGGCAACGCCGTCGGCCTACTGCTGGCGGGGATCCTGATGGGCTACCTGAGAGCCAACCACCCCACGGTCGGCTATGTGCCGCCGGGCGCCCTGCGCCTGGCCAAGGATCTGGGACTCGCCGTCTTTATGGTGAGTACGGGTCTGAAAGCCGGTGGCGGCATCCTCGATCACCTCAGTGAGGTGGGTATGGTGGTGCTCTTCTCAGGCATGCTGGTGACCACGCTGCCAGTGCTGGTGGGCTACCTGTTCGGGATTTGGGTGCTGAAGATGAACCCGGCCCTGCTGCTGGGGGCCATCACGGGCGCCCGCACCTGTGCCCCGGCGATGGATGTGGTCAACGAGGCGGCCAACAGCTCCATCCCTGCTCTCGGCTATGCCGGCACCTATGCGGTGGCCAACGTCATGCTGACCCTGGCGGGCTCCTTCATCATCGGCTTCTGGTTCTAGCACAGGATCGCACCACAACAAGAAGGGAGCCATATTGGCTCCCTTCTTCATTTCTCCCCCCATCACCCGCACGCAGCGTCGACCCACAGCGCCGCTTCTCACCCGGCCTAACCAGACGAAGCCTCTCATACCGCCATGACCAGAATGAACACAATGACCACAACAGCCTTAATGGCCATTACGGTCAGATTGTTTTACAACCCATCGCGATTAATTAACCTTCCCGCAACAATCCAAAGGAGTACACCATGTTGCAAGGAACCCTCAAGCGCACCCTGCTCTGCTGCCTGCTTGGCGCCAGCCTCGGCGTGCAAGCCAAGATAGATGAGATTCATTTCCTGATCCCGGGTGGCGCCGGCGGTGGCTGGGACAACACGGCCCGGGGCACGGGCGAGGCGCTAACCAAGTCCGGCCTCATCACCACCGCCTCCTATCAGAACATCTCGGCCGGTGGCGGCGCCAAGGCCATCGCCCACCTGATCGAGACCTCGGCCCAGTCCAACAAGACGCTGATGGTCAACTCCACCCCCATCATCGTCAAATCCCTCTCCAAGGAGCTACCTCAATCCTTTAGGGATCTCACCCCGGTCGCCGCCATCATTGCCGATTATCAGGCGCTGGCCGTGCCGCTGGACTCCCCCTACCAGAACTGGCCCCAGCTGCTGGCAGCCTATGAGGCCAACCCCGCCAAGGTGAAGATAGCCGGCGGCTCCGCCCGTGGCAGCCTGGATCACCTGGTGGCGGCCATGACCTTCAAGAATGCCGGGGCGGATGCCAGCAAGCTGCGTTACGTGGCCTATGACGCCGGCGGCAGCGCCATGGCAGCGGTGCTCTCAGGGGAAACCCAGGTGCTCTCCACCGGCTTTGGCGAGGCGATGGAGGCGGTCAAGTCCGGCCAGATGCGGATCCTCGGTGTCACGGCACCCGAGCGCATGCCGGATGCCAGCGAGATCCCCACCTTCAGCGAGCAGGGTAACCCGACTGTCTTTGCCAACTGGCGCGGCTATTTTGCCTCCCCCGCCGTCAGCACCGAAAAATCCGCCGAATTCGCCGCCCTGCTCAAGCAGATGTACGACAAGCCAGAGTGGGAAACGGTCCGGGCCCGCAACAGCTGGACCAATCTCTACCAGTCCGGTCCCGAGTTCACCGCCTTCCTCAACCAGCAGGAGCAGCAGATTGGCGGCCTGATGCGCGAGCTCGGCTTCATCAAGTGATCCCTCAACCTGTGGCGGGCCACTCCCGCCCATCGGAGTCATCGTCATGCACCTGACCAAGGAGCGATTCGGGGGGCTGCTGTTTTTGCTGCTCTCCCTCGCCTACGGCTATCACGCCACCCTGATCCCCGGCTACCCCGGGGACGAATATGAACCCTTTACCGCCAGCACCCTGCCCTATGCCCTGGCTGGCGTCGGCGCCCTGCTCTCCCTGCTGCTGATCTGCTTTCCGGGCGGGGAGCGGCTGCAGCGCGAAACGGGCAACTGGCGGCTGGTATTTGCCCTGCTGCTGCTGATGCTGGTCTATGGGCTGGCCCTCGGCTGGCTCGGCTTTCTCATCGCCACCACCTTGTTCCTCATCGGCGGGATCCGCTTGATGGGCGAGCAGAGCCTCGCCTTCGCCTGCAAGGTAAGCCTGCCCTTCACCCTCATCTTCTGGGCACTGCTGACCAAAGGGCTCAACGTTTACCTCGAGCCGGGTCGGCTATTCACGCAACTGCTGGGATAAGGAGAATCCATGTTAGACGGCATTTTGCAAGGACTGGGCACCGCCATGATGCCCATCAACATCTTTATGGTGATCGTCGGCTGCTTCGTCGGCACCTTCATCGGCATGCTGCCGGGCCTCGGGCCGGTCACCGCCATCGCTCTGATGATCCCCATCACCTACGGGCTGGATCCGGCCTCCGGCATCATATTGATGGCCGGGGTCTACTACGGCTCCATGTTTGGGGGATCCACCTCCTCCATCCTGATCAACACCCCGGGCTGCTCGGCCAGCATGATCACCGCCATCGACGGCTATCCACTGGCCTGCAAGGGACAGGCGGGCAAGGCGCTGGCCATCGCCGCCTACGCCTCTTTCACCGGCGGCACCCTGTCAGCCATCTTCCTGATGGTGGCGGCCCCCCTGCTCGCCAAGGTCTCCCTCTCCTTCCAGTCAGCAGACTACTTCGCCCTCATGGTGCTGGGGCTCTCCGCGGTGGCGGCGTTTGCCGGCAAGGGCCAGGTGCTCAAGGCGCTGATCATGGCGCTGTTCGGCATCATGCTCTCCACTGTTGGCATCGACCGCAGCGTCGGGGTGGACAGGTTCACCTTCGGCCTGCCGGACTTGCGCGATGGCTTCTCCTTCCTGTTGCTGGCCATGGCCACCTTCGCCCTGGCGGAGATCCTGATGACGGTATTGCGCCCGGGCAAAGACACCAGCAAGGAGGAGGCGAGCAAGATCCAGCAGCTCGGCTCCCTCAAGCTGAGCAAG
This sequence comes from Aeromonas sp. HMWF014, assembly GCF_963878295.1. Taxonomy (NCBI): domain Bacteria; kingdom Pseudomonadati; phylum Pseudomonadota; class Gammaproteobacteria; order Aeromonadales; family Aeromonadaceae; genus Aeromonas; species Aeromonas sp. HMWF014. The sequence continues at coordinate 4,476 of NZ_CAWNYS010000374.1, forward strand.
GCCGAGGTAAAAGAGATAGCGCCGCCCATAGCGCGCTCCTCGGTGCTGGGCTTTCTTATCGGTGTGCTGCCGGGCGCTGGCGCCACCATCGCCTCCTTCATGGCCTATGGCGCCGAGCGCAACTTCGCCAGCAAGCGCAGGCAGGAGGAGTTCGGCAAGGGCAGCCTGACCGGTATAGCCGCACCGGAGGCGGCCAACAACGCCGCCTCCAGTGGCGCCTTCGTGCCCCTGCTGACCCTGGGGATCCCGGGCTCGGGCACCACGGCGCTGATGCTGGGGGCACTCATCGCCTACGGTATTCAGCCGGGCCCGCGCCTGTTCATGGAGCACCCGGAGGTGTTCTGGTCGGTGATCATCTCCATGTATCTGGGCAACGTGGTGCTGCTGATCCTCAACCTGCCGCTCATTCCCTATCTGGCCAAGATACTGCAGGTGCCGCGCCCCGTACTCATTCCCATGGTATTGCTGTTCTCGCTGATCGGGGTCTACCTAGTCTCTTTCAACACCATGGACATCTATGTGATGGTACTGGTAGCGCTGATCGCCATCGGCCTGCGCCTGCTGGACTTCCCCATGGCCCCCATGCTGCTCGGGTTCATTCTGGGGGGCATGCTGGAGGATAACCTGCGCCGGGCCCTGGTGATCAACGACGGCTCACTGAGCTTCCTGTGGGAGCGACCCATTACCCTCGGCTTCACGCTGGTGACTCTGGTGATGCTGCTGTTGCCAGTCTGGCAGTGGTGGCAGGCCCGTCGTGCACCGGCTGCCAGTCTGCAGTCCGATCCGACCTGAACCCAGGGTTTTCATGAAGCAAAAGAGCGCCGAAAGGCGCTCTTTTTATGGGGCAATTCCCATGCTGCCAGCATATCGCGACTGGCAGCTTGGTGCTGGCGCATCCGTGTTAGCGCTTCTGTATTGACTGATAGCGCCGCTCCGGCCGGCCCACAGTGCCATATTCCAGCTCCGGGCTCGCCAGCTGCTGACCCACCAGAAACTCCAGATAGCGGCGCGCCGTGGTACGGCTCACCCCCACCCGGTTGCCTATCTCCTCTGCGCTGGCCCCGACACTGGTCAATGCCGCCAGTACCCGTTGCAGGGTGAGCGCGTCTATTCCCTTGGGCAGGCCACCGGCCGCCACCTGCTGCAGCGGTGTACCGAACAGGGCATCCACCGCCTGCTGATCGATATCGGCAAGGGCCGCCAGGGCGGCGCGGCTCTCGGCATAGTTGCCCAAGGTATCGCGTAGCCGCTCGAACACCACGGGTTTGAGGATAAAGTCCACCACCCCGAGCCGCATCGCCTCCTGCAGGGCGCTCGCCTCCCGCGCAGCAGTGAGCAAGATCACATCCAGGCAGGCCCCCGCCTGGCGCAGTTCACGCAAGAGGGAAAAGCCTTCACCATCCGGCAGCCACACATCCAGCAACACCAGATCGGGTTGGAGGATGGCTATCTGCTCTCGGGCATCGAACAGGGTGAGCGCCACCCCCAGCACCTCGAAACCCGCCAGCCGCTGCACGAAGCGACGGTGGATCTCGGCGATGGCCGGATCATCTTCGACGATCAGGATCTTGATCACTCACACCTCCTTGGGAATGTAACAGACGACGCAACTTCCCTGCGCCGTGGCTTCGATGGTGATGGTCCCCTGCAGGGCATCCAGGGTCTTGCGCACCAGGGAGAGGCCGATGCCGTGACCGGGCTCGACCTTGCTGCTGACGCCGCGCTCGAACAACCTGTCCGCCAGGGCCGGATCTATGCCGCCCGCCCCGTCTTCCACCTCCAGAATGAGATCCTGGCCGAGATCGCTCAACGAGACCCGGATCGGCTGATAAGGCGCGCCGTGGCGACGGGTGGCCTCGAAGGCATTGTCGATGAGATTGCCCAACACTGTCACCAGCTGGGAACCGCTGACACGAAGGGGAATGTCGTGCAGATGAGCCTCCGCGTCGACCTCCAGCACCAACCCCAGCTCATGAGCCCTGTGATACTTGCCAAGCAGCAGCCCTGCCACCTTGGGCTTGGCGATGGCTCCCATCAGGAAGCTGAGCAGGGTCTGCTCGGTAGCGGCCTCCCGCCCGATGAAGGCGAGCGCCTCCTGGGTGGCACCAAGCTCGATCAGGCCGGCAATGGTGCCGAGCTGGTTGTTGTGTTCGTGGGTCTGTACCCGCAGCAAGTCGCTGTAGGCCTGCACCTGGGAGAGCTGAGCACTGAGCTCGGCCAGCTCATCCT
>NZ_CAWNYS010000375.1:0-1386 GCF_963878295.1 Aeromonas sp. HMWF014
ATGGTGTTCTCCACCCCACCGGCGGCACTGACGTGGGCTCCGATATATTTCATGAGATCTCCTCTGCTCTGTGAGAGCGCCATTATGCCGATCTCCCCCGCCAGCGCCAAACCGGGATCCTCGATGGCCGCCATAGACGCACTGTATGTTCGCAGACTGATTTTGCCCGCCATCAACTGTTTAAACCGGCACATCGCCGTTTCCACCAGCGAGCGACGGTGAGACCTCGACATCTTCTTCCAGTGCGCCACCCCTTCCTTGCGCATCACCAGCGCCGCCTCATGTATCGGATCTCCCTTTTTCCATAACCCCGCGCTCTTGCGAGGCGGGATAAAGGCTGTCGCCCCTTTGTGCGCGATCAGCTGATGGCTGGCTTTGCTGTAATAGGCGCCATCTGCATAAACTCGCCCCAGCTTGCGCCGCAGTGGGCTGAGCAATGTCGGCAGCACCTCAGCGTCAGTGGTGTCCCAGCCCCCCGGTACAGACCTTCTACAAGCTGGCCGAGCGGCTCACCCCGCTGCTCGAACCCAAGGCCTGACGCTCGGCTGACCCTCATGAAAACGCCGGCAAGTTGCCGGCGCTTTTATTGGTCAAGATACTAACATTCAATCACTTGCCGGTTTACTTTTCTAAGGCGAAAACCTGGGTGTAGTTGGTCAGGGTACGCAGACTGACGTCACCAGGCAGGCCATTCTCGTCATAGAGCGCCAGCGCCCCCGTCTGCGTGTTGTGACCCAGCAGCTGATGGGTGCTCTTGTTGCTGAGCGCATCACTATTAGGCTTCCACTCCCAATGTTGTCTCAGGTCTAGGCTGCAGACCTGCATCTTTCCGAGGTTGCTGGCATCCAGGCAGTAGCCGGTATCCCGTGCACTAACATAGCGGCCGTACTGGTCATAGATGAAAGACTGGTCGGTCGAGGTCTCGTTACACATCACGGCGCTCACGTTTTGCTGGGTATTGACGCTCAGGCAACGGTTGCTAAAGCCCCCCAGCTGCAAGTTGACCGGGCGACCGCCGGTAAACACCGGGTGCTTCCAATCCACCGTGAAACTGGTGGATGCAGTCACCCGTCTGCGCATATTGGCATCGTCGAAGCCATAGTATTTCGTCATAAATGCAAAATCGTATCCGGTGTAAATGGGACGGATGTTGACCGAGGAGTCAATGTAAAAGTAGGTGGAGCCCGTCTCGCCCGCGCTCGCCTTGTAGATGACGTCAAGATTCGGCACGAATCCCATGTAGCTGAGCGGCTTGATGCGATTGTGATCCACAGGGTAGCCTTTGTCCTTATTCAGGGACTCATTGGAGTACAGCAGAGACTGCGCAGTGGCATATTGCTCCCGCACCCAGCTGAAATTCACCTGCTGGGCGCTCCCCGAGTAATT
>NZ_CAWNYS010000376.1:0-16239 GCF_963878295.1 Aeromonas sp. HMWF014
TTGCCCAGATAGCTCAGTCGGTAGAGCAGGGGATTGAAAATCCCCGTGTCGGCGGTTCGATTCCGTCTCTGGGCACCAATAATTCCTCCTTAGTTCAGTCGGTAGAACGGCGGACTGTTAATCCGTATGTCGCTGGTTCAAGTCCAGCAGGAGGAGCCAAATTTGAAAAGCCCGCTCATCGAGCGGGCTTTTTCATGCCGGTCAACTGCCGTTGCAGGCCGCCAATAGCAGGGTTGCCCCGCAGGTGGCGCTAAACAGCCACAGCCCCGTTTGCAGCACCCCTTCCGGATCCACCTCTTTTTCTCGTTTCCTGAATCGTATCCACTTAGGCTTCATCAAACCCACCTCACCCTGTTGCGGCGCGTATCCCCTGCCTAGCTTAGCCAGGCGAGCCATCTTTGTGTCACCATCAGCCAGCATCAACTCCCTTTCGACAATCACGTCATCAGCAATCCAGTCTCACCCCGACTCATGACAATGTTAACAATTTGGAAAACCGGCGTGACCCATTCCTACGCCAGGGCTATGATGAGGCCGACGATTTTCCTACCCTCCGGGAGACCCAAGATGAGTAGCCCCTTGCGTTACGTGCTGGACGGCATCCATTGCGAACCTCACTTCTTCACCGTGCCCCTCGACCACCAGCAGCCGGACGACGAGGAGACACTCACCCTGTTTGGCCGCACCCTCTGCCGCCAGGACAGGCTGCACGATGAGCTGCCCTGGTTGCTGTTCCTGCAGGGAGGCCCCGGCTTTGGTGCCCCGCGCCCGACCGCCGACAGCGGCTGGCTCAAGCGGGCCCTGCAGGAGTTTCGGGTATTGCTGCTCGATCAACGCGGCACGGGTCACTCGGCCCCCATCAGCGCCGATGCGTTGGCCCAGCTCACGGCCCGGCAGCAGACGGATTATCTCAGCCACTTTCGCGCCGACAGCATAGTGCGGGATGCGGAATATGTTCGCGCCATCCTGAGTCCTGCTCGCCCCTGGAGTCTGCTTGGCCAAAGCTTCGGCGGCTTTTGCAGCCTCACCTATCTCTCCCTGTTCCCGGACAGCCTGCACGAGGTCTACCTCACCGGCGGCGTGGCCCCCATAGGTCGCAGTGCAGATGAGGTCTATCGCGCCACCTATCAACGGGTGGCAGACAAAAATCGCGCCTTCTTCGCCCGCTTCCCCCATGCCCAGGCCATCGCCAACCGGCTGGCTAATCACCTGCACCGCCACGAGGTACGCCTGCCCAACGGCCAGCGCCTGACAGTGGAGCAGTTGCAGCAGCAGGGGTTGGATCTCGGCGCCAGCGGTGCCTTCGAGGAGCTCTACTACCTGCTGGAAGGCGCCTTCATCGGCGAGCGGCTCAACCCGGCCTTCCTCTATCAGGTACAAGCCATGCAGCCGTTCAATACCAATCCGGTGTTCGCCATACTGCATGAGTCCATCTACGCCGAAGGGGTCGCCAGCAACTGGGCGGCCGAGCGGGTCAGAGCCGAGTACCCGGCCCTGGCCTGGGCGCCCGGCAAGGATTTCGCCTTCACCGGCGAGATGATCTTCCCCTGGATGTTCGAGCAGTTCCGCGAGCTGATCCCCTTGAAAGAGGCCGCCCACCTGCTGGCCAAGAAGGCCGATTGGGGGCCGCTCTACGACCCGGCGCAGCTGGCCCGCAACACAGTGCCGGTGGCCTGCGCCGTCTATGCCGAAGACATGTATGTGGAGTTCGACTACAGCCGCGAGACCCTCAAGGGCCTCGGCAACAGCCGTGCCTGGATCACCAACGAATATGAGCACAACGGCCTGCGGGTCGATGGCGAGCAGATCCTGGACCGGCTCATCCGCTTGAACCGGGATCGCTGATCCCGGCCGGGCGGCGGATCCGTTGCCTTAACACCCTAACATCGAGGGCGACCCATGAGTCGCCCCGCCCCCAGGAAGCAGCACAATAATAAGGACACCCATTGGATCACCCGGAAATCTCGGCCGGCTGGCTGAGCCGCCTCTTCTATCACTGGACGGGCCCGCTGCAACGCAAGGGGCTGAAAGAGCCCCTGGTCGGCCTCGACGACCTCTATCCCCTGCTGCCGGAAGACAGACGCGATGGCAGGGCCGATGCCTTCCTTCGACTCACCGCCCGCGCACCTGTACGTCCCTGGCCCATCACCGCCTTTATCTGGCGCCATTACAAGGGGCGGATTGGCCTGCTCACCCTGTTGCAACTGCTCGGCATGCTGGCGACCCTGACCAGCCCCTGGTTGCTCAACCACAGCATGACCCAGCTCGACGCGGGTGCCCCCACGGAGCAAAAATTGCTGCTGGCGTTCGCCCTGTTTGCCTCTGTGCTGGCCGCCGGCATGCTGGCGGAACACTCGCTGCAACTGGCACTCAAGATGCACGTTCCCATTCGCCGCCTGCTGGCCGAAGCCCTGCTCGCCAAGGTGATGAAGTTGGGGGGCAAGAGCTTCGATGACAGGGCCGGTGGCCGGGTACAGAACCTTATCAACCGGGATGTGTGGGACATCACCTGGATCCTGGCCGATCCGGCCATGCCGTTCACCATGGCACTGCAACTGCTCGGCACCATAGCCCTGCTGGTGTGGCAAGTGGGCAGCGCGGGCCTGGTCGGTTTTGCGGTGCTCACCCTGCTGCTGCTCATCTCCACCCGGGTGGTGCGGCGAATGAACCAGCAGGAGCAGCAGCTCAAGCGCCAGCAGGACGAGCGCAACGGCATACTGGCGGAATACATCAAAAAACTGCGGCTGGTACGCCAGAACGGACTCGGCGCTTTCTTCACCCGCGCGGCCAACAACAAGCGCCAGCAGGAGTTGGGGGTGCTCGGTCGGGTGCTCAAGCTCGATGCCATCAACGACAGCCTGATGCTGAGCACGCCGCTGCTGGTGACCCTGGCCACCTTCACCACCTATCTGGTGTCCGGCCAGAGCCTGACCCTGCCCCAGGTGTTCACCACCATAGCCCTGTTCGCCGTGCTGCGGATCCCCATGATGCGGCTGCCTTACCTTATCCGTACCCTGATAAACTTCAACACCGGCTTCAACCGGCTATGCGAGTTCCTCAACAGCCCGGAGCAGCACAGGGACCTCACCGATGCCAGCCTGCCCGTCGGCAGCCTGCAGATCCAGGCCGTCACCGCCCTGCACCAGCAGAAGCCGGTACTGCAGGGAGCAAACCTCATCATACAACCGGGGGAACTGGTGGGGATCACGGGCACCACCGGGGCCGGCAAGAGCTGCCTGTTGCACCTCATCGCCGGCTTTGACGACAGTTTCGAGGGGGAGATCCGCCGTCACGGTCGGGTCGCCCACCTGGGCCACAAGCCCTGGCTGATGAACGACACCATCCGCAACAACATCTTGTTCGGCCAGCCCTGGCACGGCGAACGCTATCGCTGGGTGCTGGGGGCCTGCGCCCTCAGCGCCGACCTCACCCTGCTCAGCCATGGCGATCAGACGCTGGTAGGCGAGCTGGGTACCCGTCTCTCCGGCGGCCAACAGCAGCGGGTCGCCCTGGCCCGCGCCCTCTATGCCCAGGCCGATATCCTGCTGCTGGACAACCCCCTCTCGGCGCTGGATCCCATCGTCTCGGCCCAGGTGCTGGAGCAGGGGCTCACCTTCAAGCCGGGACCGACCCGGCTGCTGGTGAGCCATGATCCGGATGTGCTGGCCCACTGCGATCGGGTGATCCGCATCGAGCAGGGCCAATTGGTGGAGCTCGATGCCCACCAGCTGGCCGATCTCATCCAGCATCCGCTCCCCGCCCCCATGGTAGCACCGCAGGAGGCGGAACAGTTCCATGAAGAGAAGGTGGTGGAAGGCAAGGTGGACTGGGGCTTGTTCGGCTTCATGTGGCAGCGTCTCGCCGCCCCCGGCGCCATCCTGATCGCCCTGCTGCTCACCCTGGGGCAGGAGGGGCTGCGCATCGCCTCGGATCTCTGGCTCGGCGGCAAGGCCGGCCTCACCGAAGTAAGCGAGCTGCTCGGTATCTATGTGCTGCTGGGGGCGGGATCGCTCACCTGCATCATGGTAGTGCGGGTCATCAACTACAAGCTGGGGCTCAAGCTGGCCTGGACCCTGTTCGACGGCATGCTGAGCCGTATCAGCCGCGCCCCCATGGCCTTCTTTGACAAAGTGCCACAGGGGCGCATCCTCAACCGCTTCGATCGGGATCTCGGGGAAGCACAGGAGATACTGCTGTCGATGCTGATGGGGCTGTTCGGCATGCTCATCTCGGTGCTGCTGCAAGTGGTGGTGATCGGCGTCAACATGCCACTGCTGCTGCTCATCGCCCCCCTGGTGGGCTGGGCGCTCTACGTGCTGCAGCGGCGCTACCGTGCGGTGCAGCTCAAGCTGCGGCGCCAGGCATCCGTGCTGCGCTCGCCACTCTACATCAGCATCAGCGAGACCATTCGCGGCGCCCCCGCCCTGCGCCTCGCCGGGGCCGAGCGCTTCGCTCTGGATCAGGTGCTGCTGCACTATGACAACAACCTGCGCAGCTGGTATACCACCACCTCCATCAATCGCTGGCTCGGCATGCACCAGACCCTGCTCTCCGCCGCCCTGGTGGGTGCGGTAGCGCTGATGGTGGCCTTTGGCAACAGCTCACTGCTGGGGGCTGTGGCCATCACCTACGCCTTTACCGCCTCGGCCATGCTCAACTCCCTCATTCGCACCTTTGCCGAGGTGGAGCAGGTGATGAACGCAGTGGAGCGGGTGCGCGAGTACAGCGAAATCGAGAGCGAACGCCAGCATGGGGAAGCCCTGGCCACGCCACACCCCAGCGTGCGCTTCGACAACCTGGGGCTACGCTACCCGGAAGCCAGCCAGTGGGCGCTGCACAAGGTGAACTTCGAACTGGCTCCCGGCGAGAAGGTCGGCGTGTGCGGGCGTACCGGCGCGGGCAAGAGCTCGTTGCTCGGGGTGCTGCAGGCCATGTACCCGGCCTCCCAGGGGGGGATCCATTACGGCGATCAGCCGCTCTCGGCGCTGGCGCCGGAGGCGGTGCGCGATCTCTACGATACCGTCTCCCAGACGCCCCTCACCTTCTTCGGCACCCTGCGCGCCAACCTGGCGCCGCTGACCGAGCATGATGACGAGGCGCTGGAGCAGGCGCTGGCCCGGGTCGGTCTGGCCGAGCGCTGCGCCGGCAGGCTGGACGAGGATCTCGACAAGCTGCAACTGTCGGCCGGCGAGACCCAGCTGCTGGTGATCGCCCGCATCCTGCTATCGCGCCGTCCGCTCATCGTGCTGGACGAAGCGACCTCGGATCTCGATCACGGCGGCATGCGCAAGATGGCGGAACTGCTCTATCGCTACCGGCCCGAGGCCAGCTATCTGGTGATCGCCCACCATCTGGAGCCGCTGCTGTCGGTGGACAAGGTCGTGGTGATGGAGGCGGGAACCGTGGTGGAACAGGGCTCGCCGGTCAGCCTGTTGGCCAACTCCCACTCCCGCTTCCATCAGCTGTTCGTGGGCCAGGTCAATCGTCAGGTGGCCCAGATAACCTGAGGTCGACAATAACAAGGGCTGCTTGCGGGCAGCCCTTATGCTTTGGTGGGGCCTCAACGACCCATGATTTGGGTGACGTCATCCTTTTTGATCCCCACCTCCCCCCCTTCGGTATCGTCATAGCGGTAGATGCCGGTGCCCTCATCCCGCTTGGGCTGCTGTTGGGGGTGATCATCTTCCCATCCCCGGTACTCATGATGTATTGAGCGCGGCACGCCACGAGCCCCACTTCACATACCGGGATCATCAGTTGCCTCATCGCCTCTCTCGTCTCCCTCTTCATCCTCACCACCAAGGGGTGACTGCCGCCTGGCGCAACCCCATTGCCCGGGAAAAACGGATTATCGGAGCGGGATCCATGTAAAAAAACGTAGGGCAGAAAGCCCAACGCGGATACAAAAAGGCCGGACATCTGTCCGGCCTTTGCTCTGGTGACTGCCCGCTACTTGGCGGGTTGACGCTCGCCGGTCACGGTCGGATTTTTGGGATCCGAACTCCACTCATACCAGCCGCCGTCGTAGACGCTGATCCGTTTCCAGTCCATCAGCCAGGCGTAGAAAAAAGCCTCGGAGGCGCGCCAGCCGGTACCGCAATAAAATGCAGCCTGCTGGGTCGGCTCGATATTCCACTGGTCCCACATGGTGAGGATCTCCCCGGCTGGCTTCATGGTGCCATCCGGGTTGTGGAAATCGCTCATGCTGTTGGCATCCACACCGCCGCGACCCCACTTGGCCCCCGGGATATCGCCCTTCGGCTTGATGTAGCTGTAGCCGGAGGTGTTGCCGATGAACTCGTCCCAGGTGCGTACGCTGACCAGGGCACTGTCGGGCTGCTTGAGCAGCGCCTTGGCCTGATCGAGTGTGGTGTAGTACTCGGGGTGGGCCGGAATGGCCACGCCAAACTCTTTCACCGGCTCGAACTTGTTGGGCAGGCCCGTCTCGGTGCGCAGGTGCTGCACGAACCAGGCATCAAGACCACCGTCCAGCAGGCGTACGTCCTGTACACCGGCATACATCATCAGATGCGCCGCGCGGGCGGCGGCCATGGTGTTGCGACCATAGAGGATAACGGTGGTGTCGTGACGGATGCCGTTCTCCAGCAGCAGCGTCTTGAGCGCCTCGTCAGAGACCTTGTTCCACAAAGGCTCCTCTTCCAGACGGTTGGTATCTATGTAGCCAGCCCCCGGGATGTGGCTCAGCAGGTAGGCCTTGGGTGAACCCCAATCCACTTCGAACAGCTTCCAATCCCCTTTCGGCGCTGCGGCAACCGGCTTGCCTTCCTGCAGATCCGCCAGCCAGCCCGGATAGACCAGCTGCTGCCAGCGCACCAGATGCTCGCGCGGCGCGGCTTGCCAGCCTTGCAGCTCGAACAGCTGCTTGATGCCCTGCTTGCGCAGCAGGCGGGCCACTTCGGCCACTTCCCGCGGGGCGCCATAGAGGGCGACCGGACGATCGGCTGTCAGGCCCTTGCTCTCGAGCGCCTTGGGCCACTCGTCATTGCTGTATTTCCAGTCGGCGGAGAGGCTCTCGGCACCGGCCACATGCCCCCCCTGCGACTCCCCTTCCATCGGCCAGCCTTGGTAGAAGTGGCTGGCACGGGTGTCCAGCATGACCGCCTGCTTGCTCTTGGCATCGGCCAGCGAGAGTGGCGGCAATTCGGCGGCAAAGGCGGGCAGCGCGCACCAGAGCAGTAAGGTCGCCAGCACGGCCTGCAGGAAGCGAAGATGTCGTTTCATGGTGATTTCTCGATTCATAGTGAACAAGGTTAAAAAATGGAACGGCCCAGTCGCTCGGCCAGCAGCTCCAGCGCCGCCGTGCCCGCCAGCGAGTTACCCGCCTTGTTGAGCTCGGGCGACCAGACACAGATGCAGAGCTCACCGGGGATGAGCGCCATGATACCCCCTCCGACCCCGGATTTGCCCGGCATACCGACCCGATAGGCAAAATCACCGGCCTCGTCATAGAGGCCGCAGGTGGCGAGCAGCGCATTGACCTGCTTGGTGGTGCGGGCCGGCAAGAGCGGCGTGCTCTCGCCAAGCGGCACCCCGCGATTGGCAAGATAGAGGAAGGTTCGCGCCAGATCGACGCAACTCATGCGAATGGCACAGGCATTGAAATAGCTCTGCAACACCTTGTCCACTTTATTCTCGAAGTTGCCATAGGCCTTCATCAGATAGGCGATGGCCGCATTGCGGGCCGAGTGCTGGTATTCGGAACGTGCCACCACCTGATCCGCCATGATGGCCGGATTGCCAGAGAGGCGACGCACCAGCTCCAGAGTACGTTGGCGCGGAGCCGTGAGCCGGGTCTCCAGCAGATCGCTCACCACCAGGGCACCGGCATTGATGAAGGGATTGCGGGGAATACCGTGCTCGAACTCCAGTTGCACCAGCGAGTTGAACGGCTGGCCGGATGGCTCCTTGCCCACCCGGGCCCAGATCTCCTCCTCCTGATAGAGGGTGAGGGCCAGCGTCAGGCTAAGGGTCTTGGAGATACTCTGGATGGAGAAGGGCTCGAAGGCATCACCTGCGGTGAACAGCTCCCCCTCCACAGTACAGACGGCAATGCCGAGTCGGTCGGCAGGCACCAGGGCCAGGGCGGGAATGTAGTCGGCCACCTTGCCCTGTCCGAGCAGCGGGCACACCTCTGCCAGAATGCTGGCCAGTAATTCGGATGACAACACCATAAAGGATTCCATGACTAAAACGGGTGTGGAGATCCCATCCCCACTGACAAAAATCCCGCCAGCGGCGGGACTTGTCTATCTACCCACAACAAGGCGCCTGCAACAGGCGGCCGAGTCTCAGGCCGGTTCACCGTACCAGAGGTCGAACAGCTCGGTGACCACTACAGCTTCCATCCCCTTGCTTTCCAGCCAGGATTTGACGACGGCGCGGTCTTCTTCGGTACATTTGCCCAGTTGCTGAGTGCAGATCATCCCTTCCCAGGCCAGGTGGCCTGAACCGGCGAAAGCCAGTCTACGGGGTTCAACAACCTCATCGATCATCGCATCGACTACTGTATCGATGGTCGCTTCGGCAGTGCCGACCGGGAAGTTGAAACTGATGTCGAATCCCATTTCCTGGAATTCATCGACTCGCAGTTTCTTACGCAGACGGCGGCTACGATTGGCCATGATAGCTCCTTAGGTTAGTTGACTCGTTAAATTAGTTAACGCGTTTGAAAATCAGATCCCAAACCCCGTGGCCCAGACGATGGCCCCGTTGTTCGAATTTGGTCAGCGGACGCCAGTCGGGACGAGGCACCCAGTTGCCGGTGGCCGAGGTGTTCTCGTAACCCTCGGCGACGCTCATCACTTCCAGCATGTGTTCGGCATAGTTTTCCCAGTCGGTGGCCATGTGGAACACGCCACCGATAGCCAGCTTCTGGCGGATATCCTGGGCAAACGCGCTCTGCACGATGCGGCGCTTGTGGTGGCGACTCTTGTGCCAGGGATCCGGGAAGAACAGCTGCAGGCAGGCAAGCGAGCCGTTCGGGATCATGTGCTCCAGCACTTCGACCGCATCATGGCAGATGACCTTGAGATTGGTGACGCCCGCTTCCTCGGCTGTGCCGAGACAGGCACCGACGCCCGGCGAGTGTACCTCGATACCGATGAAGTTTTTCTCGGGGGCATTCTTGGCCATCTCCACTAGGGAGGCGCCCATGCCGAAGCCTATTTCCAGCACCACCGGGGCCTCACGGCCAAACAGGGCGGCCAGATCGAGGGGCGCTGGCGCGAAATCGATACCCATGACCGGCCAGAGCTCTTCCAGAGCCTTCTCCTGCCCTTTGGTCAGGCGGCCTTCGCGACGGACAAAGCTGCGGATCTTGCGCATGAACTTGCCGTCTTCGTTAAATACATCTTGGGTCACAGGCATAATCAAATTGCTCGTTATTGCATCGGTCTGGATCACAGACGACATGAATGGATTGCTTGCTACTTCATCACCCAGGGTCACTGACGACATGCATGAATGACTCGTTACCTCATCACCCCGGATCACGGATCTCGTGGATGAATGGCGCGTTATGTCATCCATCCGCGAAACTGGGTAGCGAATTATCCCAAGATAGGCCCAAGGCGCAAGTGTTTCGCGAAACAAATCCCCCGACCCGGACCAATTCAGCCACCACGATTGACAAATGCCACCCCGTTCACAGAATCTGCCAGGCGCCGGGCGCATGCTGGCCTGCACAAATAAAACCATATACAACAAAGGATTGCAGTATGAAACACACAGCATTGGCGTTTGCCATCACAGCCCTGCTGGCAGGGTGTAACACCTCTACCAATGATTCACAGGCCCCCACTGCCGCCGAGCAGGCCTATGAGTATCTGGTGCAGTTGAGCTCGACCGCCGAAGGGATTGGGGCCAGACCCACGGGCTCCGAGGCCGAGACCCGTGCCGCCGCCTGGATCCAGGATCATCTGGCCGGCTGGGGTTACGAGGTGCAAAACCAGCCGTTCACCTACACCAAGAGCGGTGCCAGCAAACGCTCCCAGAACCTCATCGCCGAGCTCAAGGGGCAGAGTGACAAGGTGATCCTGATCGGCGCCCACTACGACAGCACGGGCGACAAGAAAGGTTCTGAAGGGGCCACCGACAACGGCGCCGGCGTTGCGGCCCTGCTGGCAGTCGCCGAGGCGCTCAAGGGGCAGACCTTGCCCTACACGGTACGCTTCGCCTTCTTCGGTGCGGAAGAGAACGGCCTCAACGGCTCCAGGGCCTATGCGACCAGCCTGGACAGTACCGCCATTGCCCGCCTGCTGGCCATGGTGAACTACGACACCATAGCCGGTGGCGATGTCGTCTACGTCCACTCCGCCCACTCCGACGTGACCGAGTACAACTGCGCCGAACCGGGCCGTTATAGCTTCGATCCCAAGGTGCGGGATCGCCTGCTGGCCATCTCCAAGCTGACCACCACCCCGTTGGCCATCCACCCCAGCTACGCCGGCTATCCGGCAGGGGAAACCGGCAGCTGGTCGGATCATGCTCCGTTTGCCTGCCTGGGAGTGCCCATCGCCTACGTGGAGGCCACCAACTTTACCATCAACGGGGCGGATGGCTATGACGGCTACTCCCAGACCACCAATCCGGCGCTGTGGGACTGCTACGACGACGCCAGCAAGAGTGCCTGCGACCGGGGCAGCGAGACCCAGTGGGGCAAAATCTGGCATACCCAGTATGACCGCCTCGACACGATGGCCGAGCTGTTCCCGGGCCGGGTGGAGCAGCAACTCAGCGCCAACACGGATCTGATGATCCGCTTCCTCAAGGAGCCAGGCTTGTAACGCCGGCAAGCCGTCAATGACGCGCGCTGATCCCGGACCAATTCAGGGCTTTTGGCGCTCCACGGCCACCCTCGGCCGATAAAATTCGGGCAGGTGCCAAACTTGCCCTTTTTTATTGATTTTTGTTACAGCCATTGCCTCCTTTTTTAAATCTGATACAAACGGATAACTTGGCGGTCGAATGGAGCGACCGCTCACCATGCCAGAGAGAATCCTATGCAGCCGTTTTTTGCCCAGCGCTTCGAGAAGGTAGAGCCTTCCTTTATTCGCGAGATCCTCAAAGTCGCCGCCAATCCGGAGATCATCTCCTTTGCCGGTGGCCTGCCCAACCCGCACCTGTTCCCGGTCAAGGCCATCGACCAGGCCTGCCAGGACGTGTTGCGCGAACAGGGTGCCGCCGCACTGCAATATGCCGCCACCGAGGGCTTCGCCCCCCTGCGCCAGTACATAGCCGACCGCTATCTGGCCCGCCACGGCATGCGCGTCAACCCGGACAACATCCTCATCACCAGCGGCTCCCAGCAGGCGCTGGATCTGCTGGGCAAGGTGCTGATCGACGAGGGTCAGGATCTCATCATCGAAGAGCCGGGTTACCTCGGCGCCATCCAGGCCTTCTCCGTCTATCAGCCCGCCTTCAAGCCCATCACGCTGGGAGAAGAGGGGCTGGATCTGGCGGCGCTGGATGCGCTGCTGGCCAGCGGCTCCAACGCCAAGCTGCTCTACGGCGTGCCCAACTTCCAGAACCCGAGCGGCGTCTCCTACAGCCGTGCCAACCGCGAGGCGCTGGCCGAGCGACTGGTCCGCCACGAGCTGCTGATGGTCGAAGACGATCCCTATGGCGAGCTGCGTTTCGAGGGCGAACACCTGCCCCCTATCGCCAAGCTGGCGCCGAACAATACAGTACTGCTCGGTTCCTTCTCCAAGACGGTGGTGCCTGCCTTCCGGCTGGGCTGGATGCTGGTGCCGGACTGGCTGCGCAAGAAGGTGACCATCGCCAAGCAGGCCACCGACCTGCACAGCAACGCCTTCAGCCAGCAGGTGCTGCACCGCTTCCTGATCGACAACTCGCTGGATGCCCATCTGGAGAAGATCAAGGAGGTCTATGGCCGCCAGCGTGCCGCCATGGAGGCTGCTCTGGCCCGCCACTGCCCGCCCGGCGTCAGCTATACGCGACCGGAAGGGGGCATGTTCCTCTGGCTGACCCTGCCCGCCAGCGTCAGCGCCATGGCGCTGTTTGACGAGGCGATCAAGGAGAAGGTGGCCTTCGTGCCCGGCGCCCCCTTCTATGTCCGCCCCGAGATCCAGAACACCTTGCGGCTGAGCTTCTCTTGCGTGGACGAGGCCACCATAGAGGAGGGGGTCAAGCGACTGACTCGCGCCCTCACCCGCATGCTCTGACGAGCCACCGCATGAAAAAAACCAGCGACATCTGTCGCTGGTTTTTTTATGTCCCACTGCGGGAAAACCGGACTTCTCAGGCGCTCAGTGCTCTGGCGAACTCCTTCATCGGCATGGGGCGGCCATAGAGATAGCCCTGCAGGAAGGTCACCTGACGCGCCCGCAGATAAGCCGCCTGCACCTCGTTCTCCACGCCCTCGGCGACCAGCAACAGACCGAGCCGGGTCGCCAGGTCGATAACGTTCTCCACTATGTGGCTGGAGAGCGCATCCGAGCCGATCATGCCGACGAAGCTTTTATCGATCTTGAGAAAGTCGACCTGAAACTGCTGCAGATAGCTGAGGCTGGAGTGGCCGGTACCAAAGTCATCGATGGCGATGAAGACCCCCAGCTGATGCAGCTCGGCGAAGAGCCGGTCTGTCACTTCGTCCGCCACTATGAGCTCGCGCTCGGTCAGCTCCAGCACCAGCTTGATGGGGTTCTCCCTGAAGGCGTTGATGAAGTCGCGGCAATCTGCCACCAGGCTCAGATCCTTGCAGTGATTGGCACTGATGTTGAAGCCGAAGTGGAATCCCCTGGGCAGGGTATGCACAGCGCCGGCGAACTGATCGCGCACCTGCTCCATCAGCAACCGGGTCATGGGCACGATCAGGCCACTGTCTTCCGCCAGCGGAATGAAGCGATCTGGCGAGATCTGCCCCTGACGGGGGTGCTGCCAGCGCATCAGCACCTCGCAGCCACACCAGTGCGCGTCATCCCCCGTCACCACAGGTTGCAGATAGGGGATGAACTCCCCCTGTTCCAGTGCGCGCCGCAGCTCTTGTGAGGGGGATGTCGAGCGGCCGGTCAGCCAGAACACGCCAATCCCTACCAGTATGCCCAGCAGGGGATAGATGATGATGCTGGCCTTGGAGTAGTGCCAGAGGTGGCTGCCGTACTCATCGTGAGACAGATCAGTGACCACCCGGTATTGATACTTCTCCGATACCTGTTCCAGATAGCCTCGCGTTTTGGGCGGGATCTCCTCGCTGACCATGCCGCTGGCCAGCATGACCTGTGATCCCACCACCAGCGCCAGCGGCGAATTGCGGCTCAACATGTCGAGAATATTGTGCAGATAGTAGCCATCCACCCCGACCAGCACGCTGTAATCCCCCACCACCTTCCGATAGACAACCAGCGGCCTATCCGGCGTCACAGGGTTGCCCCGCATCAGGTTGAGCTGACCACCGGAATAGTCGGCCAGGGTGAAGGCACCGCTATAGTCGCCGTAGAGGGACGAACAATAAAGGGTCTCTCCCCTGGCCAGGTTGACGGTGCGCACATCCGGCACAGTCGCCACCTGGTCCCGCAGTCCCTGTACTACCTCGGCGCAAGGTCGCCCCACATAGCCCTGCACCCTGGACGCAGCATAGTGGGCATTGTCCAGGGTACGGTCAAACATGCGCTTGGCATGCAGCAGCCGCTCCTCAGCATCCTGCTTCATACCAGAGAAGGTCTGCCATGAGATGATCAAGACCCCCAGCAACATGGGGAGTAGACTCGCCAGCAGGGATGCCCCCAGCCGGGTGTAGAACTGGCGTAACCTTAAACGACGAAACGGCATGGTCATCCTCACGGCAACGGCGAACAAGCGGGCAACCCGACGACTCTCCGCCCCCTGACAAGTCATTCTGACACAAACAACAGCAAGAAGGCTTGGCCTGATTAGCACCGAACCTCGTCGAAACAGGGCTTGCAGCCGCATCATCAACGGCGCTGGAGCCTGACATCTTTAGCTCGCCCCCCCTCACTCCCCGGCGCGGTCCAAGCCTCACTTCCTCCTGTACTGTGAAGATTATAATCTTTGCAAAAACAGTTGCTTGTTCATCTTGCTCTAGCCCACTAGAGTAGAGCCAACAGCGTCAGGGAGTCTGGACATGAAAATACTGATCACGGGAGGAACCGGTTTTATCGGCCGCCGTCTGGTGGCCCATCTCAAGGTGAATCACGAGGTGGTGGTGCTGACCCGTCAGGGGAGCCGCGCCTATGAGCTGCTCGGCCACGATGTCACACTGCTCGACAATCTGGACGGGCTTGACGACCTCAACGACGTGGATG
This sequence comes from Aeromonas sp. HMWF014, assembly GCF_963878295.1. Classification (NCBI taxonomy): domain Bacteria; kingdom Pseudomonadati; phylum Pseudomonadota; class Gammaproteobacteria; order Aeromonadales; family Aeromonadaceae; genus Aeromonas; species Aeromonas sp. HMWF014. The sequence goes on from NZ_CAWNYS010000376.1 coordinate 14,304, forward strand.
CCGTCATCAACCTGGCGGGAGAGCCCATCGCCGCGGGACGCTGGAGCGAGCAGCGCAAGCAGCTGTTGTGTGACAGCCGCTGGCTGCTGACCGAACAGCTGGTCGATCTCATCAAGCTCTCCAGTACGCCGCCCAAGGTGCTGATCAATGCCTCCGCCATCGGCTGGTATGGCAGGCAGGGGGATGTGCCGCTGGACGAGCAGTGCCAGACGCCCCACGACGAGTTCACCCACCAACTCTGCCAGCAGTGGGAAACCCTGGCCCGCGAGGCCCGTAGCAACCGCACCCGGGTCTGCATAGTGCGCATCGGGCTGGTGCTCGGCACCGATGGCGGCGCACTGCCCAAGATGCTGCCCCCCTATCGACTCGGTCTCGGCGGCCCCATGGGATCGGGCCAGCAGATCATGAGCTGGATCCACATTCAGGATCTGGTGCGCGCCATGTTGTTCCTGCTGGAGCACGACGAGTGTGACGGCATCTTCAACGGCACGGCGCCACAACCGGTCAGCAATCGCGAGTTCAGCCAGAGCCTGGCCAGCGCCCTGCATCGACCACACCTCTTCTTCGTGCCGGCCCCCCTGTTGCAACTGCTGATGGGTGAGGCGGCGGACCTGCTGCTCACCGGCCAGAAGGTACTACCCGCCCGCCTGCAACAGGCCGGCTTTCACTTCACCTACCCGGACCTGCCCCAGGCCCTCGCCAATCTGTTGAGCGCTCCCCGCTAGTCAGACAACCGGATAGCAATCAGCCCGGCCATTGGCCGGGCTGATCCGTTGTTGCACCTTGCTGCATCAGCGCAGCATGGTGTGATTACAGCAGGCCCTGACCCAGACCACGCAGCCGATCGCTCAGAGTGCCCGCCAGCAACTGGCGCTGCATGCCCTGCCCCGCCAGCGTCACCAGCAGGGCTCCCAGCAAGGGCAAACCACCCCAGATGGCCCAGTGGAACTGCCACTGTCCTTCAAACCACCACCATTGCAGACCCAAGGAGCAGAGCTCGACCACAATGGCGGCGCACAGCCCCGCCAGCAAGCCGCTGGCGACCAGCTCCCAGCGCAGCATCTTCTTGAGCAGCTCGCTGCTGGCCCCCAGCGTACGCATCAGCAACAGCTCACGGCGGCGGTGGGCCATGCTGGCCTGAGTCTGGGTCAGCAGCACCAGCAAGGCCGCGACTGTCACCAGCCCCAACATCAGCCCCAGCGCCCGGCTCACCTGCTCAGACACAGCCGTCAGCCGCACGATCAGATCGTCCACATCGATGAGGCTCACTGTGGGGTGTCTGCGGATCAACTCCACCTCCGCCACCCGCCCCTGCTCCGGCAGCCGATAGCTGCCGAGCCAGGTCTGGGAGAAGGAGGCCAGCACATCCGGCGAGAAGATCATGTAGAAATTGGGCCGCATGTTGTCCCACTTGATGGCCCGCAAGCTGGTCACCTGCGCCTTGAAGCTACGCCCCTCTATGGTGAAGCCCAGGGTGTCGCCGAGCGCTATGTCGAGCCGCTTGGCCAGCTCCTTGTCCACCGACACCTGCCCGGGGCCATCCAGCCAGCGCCCCTCGGTCAGGGTATTGTCCGGCGGCAGGCTGGTTGTGGTGGTGAAGTTGAGCTCGCGGTTCACCCCTTCACGGCCATCCTCGTCGCTGTCTCGCACCGCCTCGCTGGCGATGCTGACCAGCCGGCCCCGCACCATGGGATAGAAATCTGACGTCTGGGCGCCGGCACTGCGCAAATCGGCCAGGATCCCCTCCCGCTCGTGGTCGGCTATGTTGACCAGGAAGCGGTTGGGGGCATCCGCCGGCAGGCGAGCGGAAAACTCGTCGAGCAGGTCGACCCGCGCCGCCCACAGCAGACCGAACAGCATGAGCGCCAGCGCAAAGCCGGCCAGCTGGAACAAGCCGCTGCCGCGCTCGCGGGAGAGGTGGCTGATGGCCAAGCGC
>NZ_CAWNYS010000377.1:0-2475 GCF_963878295.1 Aeromonas sp. HMWF014
AGCCCCATGCTGGCACGGATCCACGCTGGCGATCCACGGGTGGCCGGCCAGCTCGATTTTCAGCTCTGGAGCACGTTTGCCAGCGGCCAGCTGGGGGAATCCGTGCTGGCGTTTGGCAACAACTACCTGATCTGGAAGGATGAGAAACAGGGTGCCATGCACCGTCTTAGCCTGCAGGGGGGCAAGATCCAGCTGCACCGGGATGGTGAAGAGTGGCAGCTCGCCAGCCATGACGTGACCTTCAAACTCGATGGCAAGCGCTGGCTGCAGAGCCGGTTGCAGCTCGAGCGGGTTGGCTCCCGCATTCAGGGGTATTTGCCCGCCATCGATCTGGATCAGGTCGCCAATCTGAGCCAGCTGGTCTCCGGCCTCTACCCAGAGCTGACCGAGACTCTCAAGCAGACCCGTCCGACCGGCAAAGTCCAGGACCTTATCCTGCAGGCTGACGCCGACTGGCGCGGGCTCTCTCTCAGCGGCCAGCTCTCCCACATCAAGGTCACAGCCTGGCAGGATGTGCCCGGCGTGGAGGATCTCAACGGTGAGTTCTGGCTGACCCCGAGCGGCGGCAGCGCCCGGTTGGCACTGGACAAGGACAAGGTGGATCCGGCTCGCCATTTCAAGGAGCCGATCCCGGTCGACAGCTTCTCGGCGCGGCTCGACTGGTGGCAGGATCCCAGGGGCTGGGTGCTCTATGGTCAGGACGTGGCGCTGGACAACCCGGATTTGACCCTCGCCAGTCGTTTCAGAATGGATCTCTTTGAGCACACCTTCCTCGCCCTGACCGGTCGTATCAACGTCAAGAATGCGGGCAATGCGGATCGCTACTACCCCTTGCAGGTGATGGGCAAGGGCCTGGTGGACTACCTGAGCGGTGCCATCAAGGGCGGTCAGGCCAAGGGGGCGGATCTGCTCTGGTACGGCGAGTTCAAGGATTTCCCCTTCAGCAAGGGTGAGGGGATCTTCCAGGTGGCGGTGCCGCTGGAACAGGCCACCTTCCGGTTTTTCCCCGGTTGGCAACCACTCACCAAGCTGCAGATCGATCTGCTGTTCCAGAATGCCAGCCTCGATATGCACAGCCGTTCCACCCACCTTGGCAAAGCAAGATCCGACTCGGTGCATGCCTGGATCCCGGATCTCTACCCGGGCGCCCACCTCTATGTGGATGCCAAGGTACAGGGGGAGGGCAAGGCCATCAGCGACTACCTGCAGGACTCTCCGCTGGGGGATTCTGTCGGTCAGGCGCTGCGGGAGATCGAGATCCGGGGCCCGCTCAAGGGCTCGGTCAAGCTGGATATCCCCCTCAATGGCGAGAGCGAGGTCAAGGCGAACGGTGACGCCCTGTTCAGCAACAACAAGGTGCGGGTCGCCAGCCTGGATCTGCCGCTGGAGAAAGTGCAGGGCCGCCTCGAATATGACAACGAACAGACCCGTTTCAGTAATCTCAAAGCCAGCCTGTGGAACCAGCCGCTGACCCTGGACTATCAGGGCCAGCAGCTGCCGAACCGTTATCAGGTCGATCTCAAGTTCAAAGGGCAGTGGGACAGCCGCCGCGAGCAGCGCAAGATCCCCGCTCTCGATATCCTCAAGGGGCGCAGCAACTGGGCTGGCACCCTGGGGCTGACGCTGCCCAACCACAAGCCGTTCAGCTTCCAGTTGGCGCTGGATTCCAACCTGCAGGGCATGGGGCTGGATCTGCCCTCACCGCTGACCAAGGCTGCCAACAGCCGCTTGCCGCTCAAGGTGACCGCCCGTGGCCGCGACGGCAGCGCCGACATTCGCGCCGTGCTGGGGGCGGATGTGGATATGCAGAGCCGGTTGGTTTATGGCGATGGCGCGCCTTACCTCAGCCGGGTACGGGTGGACGTGGGTCAGCCTGGGGCCCGGGTGCTGCGTGACAAGCCCATGTTGCTGGTCATCAACCAGCAGCATGCGGACGTGGCCGGCTGGCTGGTCCGACTCAAGCAGTGGTTGCCTGCGAGCACGGCGCCGGGCGGCAATGCCGTGGTCGGCCCCGCCTTCTTGCCCCGGGAGTGGTGGGTGGATGGTCAGCTGGTCCGCGCCGACATCGGCAGCGCCACCCTCAAGGCGGTGCACTTCACCGTGGGGCCGGTCAAGCAGGCCACCGAGGTGATGATCGACAGCCCAGACGTGATGGGGGTGGTGCACCTGCCGGTGGCCGGGCGTCAGCCCATAGAGGCGAAATTTGCCCGCATCTATTGGTCCGGCAATAGTTCGGATTTGAGCCCCAAGCCCGATGCCAGACAGGACAGGGCCATCATGGACGCCATTCCCTGGCTCACCTTTAGCTGTGTGGATTGCCGCTTCGGCGCTCTGCCGCTGGGGGAGGTAAAGGGAGAGCTGGTGCCTGGCGCCAACAAGCTGACCCTCAAGGAGCTGGACATGCGACTGGCGGGCAGCCAGCTGACCGGCACAGTGGACTGGCTTGCCCAGCCAGGCCGGATGCAAACCCATGCC
>NZ_CAWNYS010000378.1:0-3284 GCF_963878295.1 Aeromonas sp. HMWF014
GTTTTATATATATTTTGTTTTGTGAATATCGTTCACAATAAATGATTGAATTAGATAGAGAAATCAAATCTCCTTAGACTCCGATAATTATTAAAGTGTAAAATAATCAATAACTTACGCCAATTGAAAGCAAAAGCTTTCTTGGCTAGTCTACATTCCAGTTTAGGCTGACATGGTGCAAGTAGACGTTATGTCCAGGGTAGAGTTCGAAAAAATCCCCCAAACAAACAACAATATCCGCAGCCTAGGCAGCCTAGTATTCGATAAACGTAACGAATTGGGCGACCGGGCACATCTAGATCTCACCAATAATTCTTCACACCAAGTATTGGCACGAGATTTTATTGCTGCACTCTATCAACACACCTCTCCCAGCCGGATAGCAAGTGACCTCACAATCTGGTCCTATGTCCAAACCATTAAGGAGTTTTTGGAATACGTAGATCAAAAAAAACTACCTGAGCAATTCCGAATGATGGAAATCACGTATGAATTTTTATTGGAATACCGAGCACACATCAAATTAACCTCGAGTGGTTTTAAATCCAGCCATCCACGCCGGCATTTCGGTAACCTAATCAGGCTACTCGTAGCGGCACAGGCTATTGACCTCGCACGTTCAGATTTTTCACCCCCTCGAAATTTCGCTTATAAATCCGATAGTGACCTGATACAGCCATATACAGCTGGTGAGGCCCTCGATCTGGAGCACGCCTGCCGCAGCGATATACGAGCGCTGCTGGCTCGGCTCGATACTGGGAGACAGTTACTCACTACTGGTACTGATCCACGAGGGCATAATAATAGACGCGACCCGCAGACTGGTCGAATGTTGCGTCTCGACCCCAGTGAGCGACCATGGCTGCAACTGCCCAATATTTTGTGGTACATCGTCAATGTCATGAATGGGGAGTACCTAAAAACATCTGCGCTACTTGCTGGCGGCCACAGCACATTCAATAATGTTACGATGGGATGTTATGATGTTCCATATAGAAAAAAAGACACATACTCTCTGCTTTACCCCCTCACAACCGATCTCATACCATTTATAAATCTACTAGCAAAAAAAACCGGTCGTAATGAGTCATCAATTCTGACTCTGACTCGGGATTGTTTACAGGAAGTCGATGGGCGTTTCATCCTCTGGTATGAGAAAAATCGTGGTGCAGCACGTAAATATAAGAAAATAATTGATAATGAAGGACAATTCTCTCCCGTCGCACTGATAAAGACACTCTTAAAGGTCACTGAGCCTCTAGTCAAATACGCTACTGTAGATGATAAAAAATATCTATTTTTGGGATTGACTATCAACGGACATGGCAGAGAACCAGTTAAAAATCTGGATCCTAGCTATATAAAATATCAGATGAACCGCCCTGGTGGTTGGTGTGACCAACATGAACTCGCTGATGAAAATGATCAGCCGCTACGGGTATCGTTGAGACGCTGGCGTGTAACATATCTCACCAACCGCTATAAAAGATATGGACAACTGAGCAAAGTCACTAGGGATGCTGCACATACGCTAGGTACTACGACCGTCGATTATATTGCGAATGATTCAACCAAGCATATCCATGAGCAGGCTATCAGAGATGCGCTTAATGAAGTAAGGCATCTGGCTCGTCCTCAGATCGTGCCAGATGACAATCCTGAAAAAATCGCGGTAGTTTTAGATATGGATATAACTACCGCAGGGAAAATTACCAGAGGTGAACAGGATGTATTATTTGCATCCTGCTTGGATTTTTACAATCGGCCTGGTGGTCAACCGAATATGCCATGTGATAAACCATGGGGGTGTTTCACGTGCTCCAATGCCATCATTACACGCCATGTGCTGCCTCGCGTAATAGCACTTCGCGACCTGATTATACAGGCCCGTACCGAATTATCCGCAGATGACTGGAATGGGAAATTTTCGTTCCTCTGGCATGTAATAACCCATGATGTTCTGCCACGATTTTCATCCGATGCTATTGAAGAAGCTGAGCATCTAGCTCAGGAGCAGGTATTTTACATCCCCCTGGATATAAGGACGTAATATTACTATGAAACTGAACCCTGCCGTCCCTCTGTTTGAAGCAGGACTAACAACCAGTAAGTTTGTCTCTCCTGATACGGCTGTTTCCACCCAATCAGTATTTAGCGATTCACTATGGAAAATGTCCTCGCTCGTCAGTACCCCTGGTATATCAGAGTCCGATAAGACCTGGGATTTTCGAGACGTTCCTGGCTATCCATATGGATTCTCATTAGCAATGGCTGAGTATGCATATGCCAGACTTTACAACGCAGTCGCAACTCATGACCGAGAAAGTGAATGGTTAACTCTACATAATGAGCTATACATTCTAAAAAGCTTCTCTAAATACTGTGCAAGTCAGGGCAGACAAGGTTTTTACGAGGTTGATAACAACCTGCTCGAACGATACCTGGATTATACCATGTATGCTGAGTGTAAGACGGACGCTAGAATATATAATATATTTCGCATCATATATCGTCTATGGGAGTACAGCAGCCGGATTACTATGCCGCTTACCAGCATGCCGTTCGATAGACCATTCAACAAAATGTTCACCCAGAAAAAAGATCGGGTCGATACTGAGAATCGGACACCGCCGATTCCTGAACCTATCTACACCGCCATTATGAGTGCGGCATTAGATTACGTTTTGGAATACAGCCATGTTATCCTAGACACTTGGGAGCAGTTGCACATTTTATGGCATAGTGAGATTGCAGACTTGGATTTGAGCGAGAGCATGAAAACCAAGCGGTTCACTATAGTCGCAAAAAAATTAATGAAAGACGTTAATTCTGGCTGGCTGAAAAAGCCAATACAGACATATGGGGATCTATATGTTGAACTTCAGCAATTGCGTACAGCATGCACTCTCACTATTCTAGCCTACTCGGGTATTCGCACCACAGAATTGCTATCGTTGACCGCGGGATGCTACACAAAAGATTTTAGTGTAGATGGTCAACCCATCTACTATATCAATACTATTTTACATAAACATACAGGTAATGGCAGAAAAGACACCTGGGTTGTCATCGAGGAGGTCGTCACCGCCATTAAAACTATCGAAGCTCTAACAAGAAAAATTAGGGAAGCCGCAAGTGATCAACGCCTAATGCTGACAGATGGTTCAAACAGCAGCTTTAGTGTAAATAAAAGATTTACAGGAAAAATCTTCTCCGAGTATACGATGGAAGCTATCGTTTACCAAATTAACAATTTCAGAGACCACTGTAATAAAAGCCTAGAC
>NZ_CAWNYS010000379.1:0-2280 GCF_963878295.1 Aeromonas sp. HMWF014
TCGCCAGCCCGCCGATGGCCAGTGACACCATGATGATCAGTTTGCGGGAGGCGAGCTGCCCCTCTTCCAGTTCGGCACCGTTGATCTCGCCAATCAGTAGACGGTTGAGGGTGGGGATGTAACGTACCGCAATGAGGTAGGTCTGCCCCTCCAGCGTCAGCGCTTCCACCGCCACTTGCTCCCGGGCGTTGGGGATGAGCCGTTTGACGGTGTCGAGGAAGGATTGCTGATGGTGGGCGGAGCCTTGTTGCTCCTGCTCGGGGTGGATCTCGATATTGCCCTCCATATCGGCCAGATAGACTTGACCGCTCTTGCCAATCCGGTAGCCGCTGATGAGCTTGCTCAGGGCGCTCATGTCAATGGAGGTGCCCGCCACCGCCAGGGTCTTGCCTGCTGCGGTCACGGCTGTGTTGATATAGAGGGAGGCGCTCTGGTCGAAATCCGAGATATCGAGGTTCAACTCGTACGGTTTGCCCCGTTTGAGAAAACCGTAGAACCACTCATCTTTCGGGTCTGACTCGCTCAACTGTTTTTGGGCTGTGGTACTGCCACTGAAGTTAATCAGGGTACTGCTCTGGCGTGGCGCGATAAAGACATTGCCACCGATGCGCTGCTGAAGATCCTGAAAGTAGCGCTCTATGGCGGGCCACTCTTGCTCTGGCATACCGGCGGTCAGCCAGTCGATAACAAAGCGGTTGTTGGCCAGCGCCTGCGCTTCGGTCAGATGCTGGATCAGCTGGGCGGTCAGCTGGTTGGCGATCCGGTCCACACTGCTTGGCAGCTCGTAGCGTTCGACCCGCTGCTGTGCCTGATTGTGGGAGATCTGCTCCAGGATCAGGGTGATGCAACTGATGGCGATGATCATCAGAATGGCCACCCCGGAGAGGATCCGGGTGCGGATCCCGAGCCCTGACCAGAGTGAGTGCAGTGTAAAACGGTGTATCGCCCTCTCCATATCTCTCTCCTTGATAAATAAGGTCACATATGCGACCCAGATGATGATTATAGATAGATAAGTCAATTGCGTTGTGCGGGATGCTGGCAGCAGCGCGTGGCGATATTTGGATGCGATGAAAGGCGGGGTGTGCTGACAAGAAAGAGGCCGACATGGCTGTCGGCCTCTTTGGTTGTTCAGGGGCATTGTTACCTACATCGGTGAGGCTTGAATGGAGCCCTCTGAGGTGGTGGTGAGCTGGGCACCACCATCCTCTTCAAGTCAGCATGCATGGGCAAGGTGCTTCAGCCCATCACTCGCTGGTTTCAACACAACAAGTCTCTCGTCCACGGTGGCTCTCTTACCTTTCTGATGCTCACGGGGATATTTAGCCTCACTCTGTGAGCCGATCAGGGGCTACTCAGTGGTCTTCTTGATGGCTGGAGCAACCAGGCTGCCTGGTGGCCCAGGGGGCGTATATAGGTTGCTGGTTCCATGGCGATGGCCAGCCGCTGGATGGGGTCGGCAAGCTCATTGTGCTGATTGTGGTTCATGCGCTGGCGCGGGGAGTGGGCAGCCTCATCGGCGTGCCTGCCAGGTACGGGGCTAGCGGTAAGTAAATGTAAAAAGGAGCCGGCGGCTCCTTTTTTGCGTCAGGTGCTGGGGCTCACAGCTTGGCCAACATCTCCTTGGTGACCAGCACTATGCCTTGCTCGGAGCGGTGGAAGCGACGGGCATCTTCGCAGGCGTTTTCCCCCACCACCAAGCCTTCCGGCAGTTTGCAGCCTTTGTCAACGACCACCCGGCGCAAACGGCAGCCGGGCCCTATCTCTACACCGGGGAAGATCACGGCCTGATCCAGGGTACAGAAGGAGTCGACCCGCACATGGTTGAACAGCACAGAGCTCACGATGAAGGAGCCGCTGACGATGGTGCCGCCGGAGAACATGGAGTTGATGGTCATGCCATGCTGGCCATTTCTGTCCTGCACGAATTTGGCGGGGGGCGTCATGCTCTGGCTGGTCCAGATGGGCCACTCCTGATCATAGATGTCGAGCTCGGGCGTCACGGAGGCGAGATCCATGTTGGCCTCCCAGAAGGAGTCCACCGTCCCCACATCGCGCCAGTAGGGGCGCTTTTGCGGGCAGCAGCCGACACAGGACATGCTGAACGGATGGGCGTAGGCAGTGCCCTCCTTGACCACCCGCGGGATCACGTCCATGCCAAAATCGTGGTGTGAGGCCTGGTTGGCCAGATCCTCTTCCAGCAGCTGATAGAGATACTCTGCCTCGAAGACGTAGACCCCCATGGAGGCCAGCGCCGTATCGGCCTTGCCCGGCATGGCC
>NZ_CAWNYS010000379.1:2290-7355 GCF_963878295.1 Aeromonas sp. HMWF014
CATATTTGGGGCCGTGATCGCGAATGATATCCAGATTCTGATAGACGGCATCAGCGGTGCCGCGATACCAGTTGACCTCGTCCACCCGTTGCTGGGCTGGCAGCAGGTCGATGAACTCGTTCATCTGGTAGCGCAGGAATGACCAGCCCGATTGCAGGTGGCGCAGCAGGCTGTGGGACTTGTACTGGGTGACTACGCCGACCCGGCGGATCCCCGAGTTGATGCAATTGGAAAGTACGAAGTCGATGATGCGGAACTTGCCGCCGAAATGCACTGCCGGTTTCGCCCTGTTGTCCGTTAACTGCTTGAGGCGACTGCCCCGCCCTCCTGCGAGAACCAAAGCCATGGTCTCGTTCAGCAATTGTCTGGATTTTGCTGTATTGGCAGGTTGTAACAACATTGAATCCCCCTTTATTGATACATCCCTTCGATAGTGCCTCCTTTGGAGCTTGTTTGAAAGTGCTTTCACTCACACTTCTCATACGGTTTTTCGACCAAGTGATGATTTTGTCATTTTAGGTGGCAGAATTTGTCGCAGGCAGCGCGATAGTTCACCAGATGTCAGGTTGTCAGCGGGCTGAAAGGGGGTGATTACTTTGAATAAACAGCGTTTTTTAAACAAACACCCGCCGAAGCGGGTGTCTGTTTAACGGGGGGGACTTGCACTAGAAGAGATCGTCTTTCTCATCCTTGGTGGGCTCCAGACTCCAACCTGTTGCATCACTGCTGCTGGCTATCTGGCCCTTATCCTTCCACAGCTTGATCTTGAGGCGCAGGTTGTTGGCCGAGTCGGCGTTTTTCACCGCCTCTTCCTCTTCTATCACCCCTTCGACCACCAGATCGAACAGGGCGCTGTCGAAGGTGACCATGCCGAGGGCCTTGGATTTCTCCATCACCTCCTTGAGACCGCCAAATTCACCGCGCTTGATCATGTCGCGGATGGTATGGGTGCCGAGCATGATCTCCACCGCCGCCCGGCGGCCGCCGTCCGTGGTTTTGACCAGCCGCTGGGAGACAAACGCCTTGAGGTTGTTGCCCAGATCGTTGAGCAGCTGCGGGCGGCGCTCTTCCGGGAAGAAGTTGATGATGCGGTCCAGCGCCTGGTTGGCATTGTTGGCGTGCAGGGTGGAGATGGCAAGGTGGCCGGTTTCGGAGAAGGCCAGTGCATGCTCCATGGTTTCGCGGTCGCGGATTTCACCGATAAGGATCACGTCTGGTGCCTGGCGCAGGGTATTCTTGAGCGCGGCGTGGAAGCTGCGGGTATCTACCCCCACCTCCCGCTGGTTGATGATGCTCTTGCGGTGGCGGTGAACGAACTCCACCGGATCCTCGATGGTGATGATGTGACCGCCGCTGTTGCGGTTGCGATGGTCGATAAGCGCGGCAAGTGATGTCGACTTGCCCGAGCCGGTTCCGCCCACAAACAGCACCAGGCCGCGTTTCTCCATGATGGTGTCGAGCAGTACCGGGGGGAGCTTGAGATCTTCAAAGCGCGGGATCTCGGTTTTGATGTTGCGGGCCACCAGAGAGACTTCGTTGCGCTGCTTGAAGATGTTGATCCTGAAACGGCCGATCTGCGGCAGGGAGATGGCGAGGTTCATCTCCAGCTCCTTCTCGAATTGCAGTTTCTGCTCGCCATCCATGATCGCGGCGGCAATGTTTGCTACCTCGCCCGGCTCGAGTGGCGTCTCCAGAAGGGGACGTAATCCGCCATTGAACTTGGCGCAGGGGGGAGCGCCGGTTGACAGATAGAGGTCGGAGCCGTCCTGTTGGGCCAGGATCTGTAACATGTCTCGCAATTCCATTTTTTGCCTCGTCTATCAAGGAGATGTCGTGATGGGGGATGTGATTGAGTGTACAGCCTCAGGCGCCGGTCAGTTTCTCGCGAAACACAAAAAACACTGCGCCCATGATGCAGAGCCCTGCCCAGAGGTAGTCCCATTTCAGGTCTTCCTTGAGATAGAAGATAGAGAAGGGGACGAACACGGTGAGGGTGATCACCTCCTGCAATATCTTGAGCTGGCCCACGCTCATCACCGTATGGCCGATGCGGTTGGCGGGCACCTGCAACAGGTATTCGAACAGGGCGATACCCCAGCTCACCAGGGCGGCGATGATCCAGGGTTTGTGGTTCATGCTCTTGAGGTGGGCGTACCAGGCGAAGGTCATGAAGACGTTGCTGCATAGCAGCAGACCGATACTGGTAATGATAGGGTTCATTGGATCTCCTTTAAAATCAATCGCATTTTATCTCTGAGTCGCGGGTTTCTATAAGTGGGGCCGCAGGTTTTTTTTTAATCCATCAAGGATGGGGTAACACTAGGGTTCACAGGATGGGCAAGACAAACTGGGGTGTGCTTGGTGTGCTTGGTGTGCTTGGTCTGCTGTTTGCCTGGTGCATGGGCATGAGCAAGCACTCACCCCATCAGGCGCTCAGACAGCCGTTGGTGCTGGCGCTGCAGGCACTGGTGGCCAGCGGCGAAATCCAGGCCCTGGCCAAGGCTTACCAGCCTTGACCTCGGGTGGTAACACGCTGTTATCATGCGTTTTTCATCCTTGTGTGCCGGGCTGGTCAATCCAGCATCGGCGCCGGGCCTTGTTCACGTTCGGGGATCCTCTGTGTATCTCTCTCTGCTCGCCCGCCAGCGACGCTGGCAGCGGCGCTGGTTGCTCGGCCTGGTGCTGTTGACCCTCACGCTGTTTCTCTTCTCCCTCGCCTGGGGCGAGTTCGTGCTGCTGCCCTGGCAACCCATGGGGGAGCTCGAACAGCGCATCCTGCTGGAGCTGCGGTTGCCACGCGCCTTGCTGGCCCTGCTGGCGGGGGCCGCGCTTGCCTGTGGCGGCGCCGTGCTGCAGGTGATGCTGCACAACCCGGTGGCAGAACCCGGTCTGCTCGGTGTCTCGAGCGGGGCGGGATTGGCTGCCATGGTGGCGATGGCGGTGGCCAAATCCCTCGGCGTCTATCTGCCGGGCTGGGGGCTGTCGCTGGCGGCCTTCGGTGGCGCGCTGCTGGTGACCATGTTGCTCATTCGGCTGGCGCGCCGCGCCCGTCTCGGCCATGCCCGCTTGCTGCTGTTTGGCGTCGCCATCGGCATTCTCACCAATGCTGCCATGACCTGGCTGATGTACTTTGCCGACGATGGCTCCCTGCGCGAGTACATGTTCTGGATGATGGGCAGCCTCGCCTACGGCAGCCAGCAGATCGCCTGGTGGTGGCTGGTGCTGCCGCTCACCCTGGGTTGGATCTGCTGGCAGGGCAAGGCCTTGCAGCAACTGCTGCTGGGGGAGACCCAGGCCCGTCTGATGGGGCTGGACGTGAACAGGATGCGGGTGCGGCTGGTGTTGGCGGTCTGTCTGCTCACCGGTCTTGCGGTATCCTTGTGCGGTGTCATCGGCTTCGTCGGGCTGGTGGTGCCCCATCTGCTGCGGCTGTGCGGCGGTAGCGACCAGCGCTTCCTGTTGCCCGCCTCGGCGCTGGGGGGCGGAGCCCTGCTGCTGGGGGCCGATCTGGTAGCGCGCTCGGCCTTGAGCGCAGGTGAGTTACCCATCGGCGTCATCACTGCCTCGGTGGGGGCGCCACTCTTTATCTACCTGCTATTGAGGCAAGATGCCGATGTCGCCCGCTGATCCCATCTCTGTTGATCGTGCTGCTGCGCCGCTGCTGGAGGCGCGCGCGCTCGCCATTGCCGGACGGCTCTCTCCCCTCGATCTGCGTTGGCATGGCGGCCAGCTGGTGGCGCTGCTCGGTCCCAATGGCAGTGGCAAGTCGACCCTGCTCGGCGCGTTGGCGGGGATCTTGCCCGCCGAAGGCACAGTGCTGCTGGGGGGGGAAGTGCTCACTGATCTGAGCTGGCCCGAGCTTGCCAAACGGCGCGCCATGCTACCCCAGCGTCAGCCTCAACTGTTCCATATTCCGGTGTTTCAGGTGCTGAGTTTGGGGCTCGATCAGGGGGTTGCGCCTGCCAGACAAAACGAGGCGATCAGGGCGTTGTGCGAGGCGCTGGAGCTTGAAAGCTTGCTGGCCCGGGACTTCAGCCGACTGTCGGGAGGCGAGCAGCAGCGGGTGCTGATTGCCCGTACCTTGTTGCAGCTGTGGCCGAGCCTCAACCCGACCGGCAGGGTGCTGCTGTTGGACGAGCCGCTGGCGGGGCTCGATCTGCACCATCAGCTGGCGCTGTTGCGGCTGCTAAAGACGCTGGCCCGTCAGGGCTTGCTGGTGGTGCTCGCCATCCACGATATCAATCTGGCCATCGACTGGGCGGATCGGATCCTCTGTCTGCAACAGGGGCGAGTGGTGAGCGAGGGGGGGGCAGAGCTTATCGACGAGGCGTTGCTGGAGCGGGTGTTTCAGATAAAGACAGACCGCGTCGAGGCGGCCGGTCGGGTCTGGTTTATGCCCAGCTTGTGAGAGGCGCGTTGGCATGGGGCTAAGCGAAGCCCAATGCGTGTCAGGCAAAACGGATGCAGGGTGGGTCGCGGCTTGCGCGGCTCACCCTCCCTCTCATTGTTTATCCAGATAAGATGCAGCTTACTTTAACCCTGTCTGGTTTTATCCAACCGCACCTGCGCCGCTTCAGCCAGCATGGCCAGCAGGGTTTCGGTGTCGCTCCACGACAGGCAGGCATCCGTGATGCTCTGACCAAAGGTGGCGGCGCAGCCGTTCTCCACATCCTGACGTCCTTCCACCAGGAAGCTCTCTGCCATGATGCCGGCGATGCCGGTGCGGCCACGGCGCAGCTGATCGCAGATGTCTTGGGCCACCAATAGCTGACGGCGGTGATCCTTCATGCTGTTGCCGTGGCTGAAATCGACCACCAGGCGCTCGGGCATGCCCACGTCGGCCAGCGCTTCACACGCTTCGTCGACGCTGGCGGTGTCGTAGTTGGGCCTGTGGCCGCCACGCAAGATCACATGGCCAAAGGGGTTGCCGGCTGTGCGGTAGATGGTCATCTTGCCGTCCTTGTCCGGGGAATAGAAGATGTGGCTGTGGCGGGCGGCACGTACCGCATCGATGGCGATGCGGGTGTTGCCATCTGTGCCGTTCTTGAAGCCGACCGGGCAGGAG
>NZ_CAWNYS010000379.1:7365-12598 GCF_963878295.1 Aeromonas sp. HMWF014
GGCGGAGGCCATCTCGCGATGCACCTGGGATTCGGTGGTGCGCGCGCCGATGGCGCCCCAGGTGATGAGATCGCTGATGTACTGGCCGGTCACCATGTCGAGGAACTCGGTGGCGGTGGGCATGCCGATCTCGTTGATGTCGACCAGCAGCTTGCGGGCCAGTTTCAGCCCTTCGTTGACGTCGAAACTGCCATCGAGTCGTGGATCATTGATGAGCCCCTTCCAGCCGACTATGGTGCGCGGCTTCTCGAAGTAGGTGCGCATCACTATGCACAGGCTGGTTTTATATTCTTCGCGCAGGATGTTGAGGCGGCGGGCGTACGCGTGGGCGGCGGCCGGATCATGGATGGAGCAGGGGCCGACGATGACCAGTAGGCGCTGATCCTCACCGGCCAGAATGGCTTCCACTTCGCGGCGGGCATCCAGCAGATTCTGGGCAATGGTGTCGTTGATAGGGAAGGCGTGCGCGAGCTCGCTTGGAGTGATCAGTGACTCCAGGCGACGGGTGCGCAATTCATCGGTGTGAATGGACATACGACTCAATTCTCGAGTGGGTGGCGTGGGCTGTTGCTCGACGGCGTGCCGAAAATGCAAAGGGATAAAATAAAGCAAAAACCCCCCGATTGAAACCTTGTGGGGCTCTGATAGGATGTGAATCCCCAAACGATTCCAAATAAGGTAGATAGCGTGGCAAAGCCAGGGGCAAGCGGGGTCACCCGCATCATCAATGCAACCGGTTACAGCATGAAGGGGCTCAAGTCAGCCTGGATCAACGAGGCTGCCTTCCGGCAGGAGCTAATACTGATCCTGCTGCTGATGCCACTGGCCTTTTGGCTCGGGGATTCCCTCAACCAGATCCTGCTGCTCATTGTCATCAGCTGGCTGGTGGTGATTGTCGAGGTGCTCAACTCCGCCATCGAGGCCGTGGTGGACAGGGTGGGCTCGGAGCATCACGAGCTGTCGGGCCGCGCCAAGGATCTCGGCTCCGCCGCCGTCTTTATCGCCCTGGCCCTCAACGCCCTGGTGTGGGGCGCCCTGGTAGGCCGCAATCTGCTGGGCTGGTGGTAGGTGGCCAGAGCAACCTTCCTCCTGGCGCTTCTAGCATAAAAAAGCCCGTCATCGAGACGGGCTTTTTGTTGGCCGAGCGTTGGGGCTCAGGGCATCAGTGCAGGATCCGCGCGCGGATGGTGCCGTTGATCTCCTTGAGCTTGGCCAGCGCCCTCTCGCTGTGCTCCGTCTCCACGTCGATCACCACGTAACCGATATGGCTGCTGGTCTGCAGGTATTGACCGGCGATGTTGATCCCCTCTTCGGCGAAGATCTGGTTGATCTGGTTCATGACGCCCGGCTGGTTGCGGTGAATGTGCAGCAGGCGGCTGGACCCCTTGTGGCCCGGCAGTGAGACCTCTGGGAAGTTGACGGCGGAGAGGGTGGAGCCGTTGTCGGAATACTTCACCAGCTTGTTGGCTACCTCCAACCCTATGTTCTCCTGGGCTTCTTGCGTGGAACCACCGATGTGCGGGGTCAGGATCACGTTGTCCAGGCCGCGCAGCGGCGTCAGAAACTCCTCGTCGTTGGACGTGGGCTCGCTCGGGAAGACGTCGATGGCCGCGCCTGCGAGGTGGCCGCTTTTGATGACGTCAGCCAGCGCATTGATATCTACCACTGTGCCGCGGGAGGCGTTGATGAAGATGGCGCCCGGCTTCATCATGCGCAGCTGCTCGGTACCGATCAGATCCTTGGTGGAGGCCGTCTCGGGTACGTGCAGGCTGATCACATCCGACATATTGAGCAGCTCGACCATGCTCGGCACCTGGATGGCGTTGCCCAGGGAGAGCTTGTTCTCGATGTCGTAGTAGTAGACCTTCAGGCCTATGCTCTCGGCGATGATGCCGAGCTGGGTGCCGATGTGGCCGTAGCCTATGATGCCAAGCTTTTTGCCACGGGCTTCGACCGAGCGGTTGGCCAGTTTTTCCCACACGCCGCGATGGCACTTGGCGTTTTTCTCCGGGATGCCGCGCAGCAGCAGCAGTATCTCCCCCAGCACCAGTTCGGCTACCGAGCGGGTGTTGGAGAAGGGGGCGTTGAAGACGGGGATACCACGCAGGTGGGCGGCATCGAGGTCGACCTGGTTGGTGCCGATACAGAAGCAGCCGATGGCGACCAGCTTGCCAGCGGCGTCCAGCACCTTATCGGTGAGCTGGGTACGGGAACGCAGGCCCACGAAATGCACGTCACGAATGCGTTCGATCAGATCCTCTTCCGACAGGGAGGTTTTGAGGTACTCCACGCTGGTGTAACCGGCCGCACGAAAGGTTTCCACCGTGTTGGGATGGACTCCCTCCAGCAGCAGTACCTTGATCTTATCCTTGTCCAGCGAAAACTTGGCAGTCATGACGATCCCTTTATGTATGCAAAGAATGAGTGCAGATATGGTGTGTGAAGAAAACCGTAAAGTAACAAAAACGGTTGGGAGAAGGAATATTTGTGACGAAAGTCAAATTCTTTGAAGTTTTCAACGATAGTTGTAAACCACAGTTTGCAACTCATTGAGGGATAAATGAAAACGGCGCCATCAGGCGCCGTCATCCATTCAGGGGGCGATATTGGGGCATGACCCTGGGTGGCATGCCAAACAGCGTCCCCCCGTTCGTCGGCGTTACTGGGTAACCACGCCGTCCGGCGTACCGATCAGCACCACATCGGCACCGCGATGGGCGAACAGGCCGTTGGTGACCACACCGACAATGGCGTTAAGCTGCACTTCCAGCCCTTTGGCATCCTTGATGGCCATTCCCTTGACGTCCAGTATGATGTTGCCGTTGTCGGTCACCACCCCCTCACGCCACACCGGATTGCCGCCAAGCTTGCGGATCTCGCGGGCCACGTATTCGCGGGCCATGGGGATTACTTCCACCGGCAGCGGGAACTGGCCCATCACGTCCACGGTTTTGGTGTTATCTATGATGCAGATGAACTTGTCGGCCACGGCGGCGACAATCTTCTCGCGGGTCAGGGCCGCGCCACCGCCCTTGATCATGTCGCGGGTGGCGTTGATCTCGTCGGCACCATCCACATAGACGGAGAGGGCATCGATGTCGTTGAGGTCAAACACCGGGATGCCAAGGCCCTTGAGGCGCTCGGTGGAGGCCACAGAGCTGGATACGGCCCCCTGGATCTGGCCCTTCATGGTCGCCAGCGCGTCGATGAAGTGGTTGACGGTAGAGCCTGTGCCTACCCCGACTATGGTGCCGGGAACCACGTACTTGAGCGCAGCCCAACCGGCCGCCTTCTTCATTTCATCTTGAGTCATGATGGATCCTTTGGGAAAAAGCGGGCGCATTATATCCAAGCATCCCCCTCAGAGCGACCACAGCGCTCACGTTCCGGTCCAAAAATCCCCAAGATGTAAATCGTTTGCCTGTTTATTGAGCCCTGTCGCCCGGGTGGGCCAGAGGGATGGGCGGAAGTGACGGTATCGAGCGCAACAGGGAGCAGGCCAAAGCCAAGACAGACAGGGGCTGGCAGTCAGGGCGGGCCGACTGCCCGGTGGTCATGGAAATTGCCAGCAGCGGCTGGGGGTGATGATCTGCGGCAGCGGCACGTCCCACTCCTCCTGCGGTACCGTTTCCACCTGCTGGCAGTCGTGGGCGATCCCCAGCGGCTTTGGGCCCAGCCTGTGTTCATGCCAGCAGGCGAGGGTGCGATCGTAATAGCCGCCACCCATGCCGAGCCGGTTGCCCCCGGCATCGAATGCCACCAGCGGGGTGCAGATAAGATCGAGCGTGCTGTGAGGCACCACCTGGGACATGTCCAGCTCAGGCTCGGCGATGCCGTAACGATTGCGGGTCATGGGGCTGGTGGCGGTATAGCGCAAGAAGAGCAGGTGACCCGGGGTGAAGGGGTGCAGCACCGGCAGGTAGACCTCCTTTTGCTGGGCCCACAGCCAGTGGATGGCGGGCAGGGGATTGAGTTCACCGTCGTTGGCCAGATAGAGGGCGATGCGTTTGGCGGCCAGGATCTCCGGATGTTGCTTGAACTGGGCAACCAGCTGCTGGGCGGCGGCCTGCTGCTCGGCCTGGCTCAGGCTCTTTCTGCGCTGGCGGATGAGCTGGCGCAGGGATTGTCTTTCAGGCTGGGTATCATCCGGCATGGGGGCTCCTCTTGTGTGCACCTGTGTGGTGCAGATGGGTTGCCGCAACGGGCTGGGCTACCTTAACAAGGCTGGCGGGGGATGAACAGTGCGACCAGCCCTATTTGAAATGGGCCGCCGGGCAGGATTCCATGCCCCGCCCGGCAGCGGATGTAATTACTTGTCAGAGCTCTTGGCCATCTGATGTTTGACGAACACGGCCACTATAGCCGCCAACGCCAGGGCCATGGGATAGAAGCTCATGCTCACCACCGAGAGCGGAGAGAGGGCGAAGATGGAACCCAGCAGCAGCGCCTGGGCGCCCCAGGGGAGCAACCCCTGTACCACGCAGGAGAAGATATCCAGCATGGAGGCGGCGCGGCGCGGGGTGACGCCGTGATGCTCCGCCAGCTCCCGTGCCACCTTGCTGGCGACGATAATGGCCACGGTATTGTTGGCAGTACAGAGGTTGGTCAGTCCCACTACGCCGGCGATGCCGAGCTCGGCCGCCCTCTCGTTCTGCTCGCCATCGTGCTGGCGGGTGAAGCGGGCAATCAGGGCACTGATCCGCTCGCTGATCCAGGCCAGCCCGCCCTGGCGTTCCATCAGGGTGCCGAGACCCCCGATCAGCATGGAGAGCAGGAAGATCTCCTGCATGCTGGTAAAGCCCTGATAGATGTCCTTGCTGAACTGGCCCAGCGGATAACCGCTGACCATGCCCACAGCGCCAGCGGCCAGTATGCCAATGCCCAGCACCATGAAGACGTTCATGCCGGATAGGGCCAGCACCAGGATCAGCAGGTAAGGCATCACCTTGAACAGATCCGCATGGGCTGTCGTGGCGGGGGCATCTCCCACGGATCCCAGGGTCAGATAGAGCAGGATCACTACGATGGCGGCGGGGGCGGCAATCTTGAAATTCTCGCGAAACTTGTCCTTCATCTCGCAGCCCTGGCTGCGGGTTGCCGCTATGGTCGTGTCGGAGATGATGGAGAGGTTATCGCCGAACATGGCGCCGGAGAGAATGGTGCCGGCCATCAGCACGGGATCGATCCCGGTGGCTTGGGCAACGCCAAGGGCCACGGGTGCCACGGCCCCGAT
>NZ_CAWNYS010000380.1:0-3604 GCF_963878295.1 Aeromonas sp. HMWF014
GTCCCAGAGTGTGCAGGATCTGATGTATGCTGCCCTGGATCTGCTCGGTTGCCTTGTGGGTGCGAGTCGACAGGGTGCGCACCTCGTCGGCCACCACAGCAAAGCCGCGGCCCTGCTCACCGGCCCGCGCTGCCTCGATGGCTGCATTGAGGGCCAGCAGGTTGGTCTGGTCGGCTATGCCCTGGATCTCGCCCATCACGCTGCCGATCCGCTCCGATTCGCTGGCCAGCTCCACCGCAGAGTTGAACGCCAGCTCCGCCTGTTTGGCAAGCTGCTCGATGCGTTGTTCTGTCTGGCTCAGCTGTTGGTTGGTGTGTTCGCAGCGGCTGCGAGCCTCGTTGACCTGACCGTTGGAGTCCTGAATGTTGTGGGCGATCTCGTGGGCCGTGCTGGCCATCTGGGTCATGGCGGCAGCCATCTGCTGGGTCTGGGCATTCTGCTCGTTGATGTCGAGGCAGGCCTGATGGGACGCCTGTTTCAGGTTGGTGGCCAGGGTCTGCAGGGGGTGGGTTGCATCGTTGACCCGGCCCAGCACGGTACGGATGCGGGCCTGCAGCATCTTGATGTGAAAGTCGGCGATGGCGCCGGGGCCGTCGCCCGAGTAAACCAGCCGGGTCAGGCTGTCGTATTCGCGGCCGAGCTGCTGCAGATAGAGCGGCAGCGCAAAGAGCTCGCGCCAGTAAGCGCCACCTATGAGCAGCAGGGGCAGCAGCATCAGCAGGGCAGCCATGGCGCCCTTGCTGACAAAGGCCCAGCCGAGCAAGCCGAGCAACAGCAGGCCCAGCACCGGCAGGCGTACGTGGCTGAAGGAGGGAAGGCTGCTGGTCGAGCCGCGCTCCGCCTTGAGCAGAGCCTGATAGGTCTGGTTAGCGACTCGCTTGAGCTGGGGTTCCGGTTTGCAGCGTACCGACTGGTAACCGCTGACTATGCCCCCCTCGTAGATGGGGGTCACATAGGCGTCGACCCAGTAGTAACGGCCATCCTTGCAGCGGTTCTTCACCATGCCGCGCCAGGGCTTGCCCTCCTTGAGGCGAGCCCACAGATCGGCAAAAGCGGCCTTGGGCATGTCGGGGTGTCGCACCAGGTTGTGGTTGTGGCCGACCAGTTCTTCAACGGGGTAGCCAGCGATGCGGCAGAAGGCGGGGTTGGCATAGGTGATCACCCCGCGCAGATCCGTGGTGGAAACCAGTTGTTCGTCGGCAGGAAACTCCACTTCGCTGTCCAGGGTATGGGCGTCTCTGCGGGCCATAGGAATACGCTCCGATGTTCTTGTTGATAGTTTTGTCGTTTTTATTGTGGCAGATCTGGGTGTGGTTGCAGGTGCTTGCCAGGGCGTGCCAGGTTGGCTTCATTAGGGGCTGAATTTTGCCAACAATGGTGGATGAATGGTAGGGGTAAGTTGGTTTTTTGTTGGTGGATGGTAAAAAAGGCGACCGAAAGGTCGCCAGATAGGAAGGTAATGCTACTTCTGTGGCACTCGGTAACCCACCTGTAGCTGGTCGAGGATCTGCAGCTGACCCGGCAGGCGGGCGGCGAAGTGATCCCACGCCTTGCTGGCGGGGTCGCTCCAGGCCACCTCGGCGGTGGCCAGCATGCGCGGGAACAACATATAGTCGAGGCGGTCACGAGAGGTCACCAGTTCCGACCACAAGGGGCTCAGCACCCCGAGTATATTATTGCTGGCATGGAAATCGGCTGGGGCAGGGTCACACGAGTAGACCTGCTCCAGATTGAGGGTGCCCGCCCAGTAGAGGCCGGGTTCGCCGGGATCCTGGTTCCAGGCCAGATCCAGATAGAGGTGCTGGGCAGGCGCCATCACCACGGGATACCCCGCCGCAGCGGCATCCAGCCCTGCCTGGAAGCTGGTCCAGGCAAAGATGGTGGCATCCCGGCTCACCTTGTCACCGTGCAATATCTCCTCCCAGCCCAGCATCCGCTTGCCCTTGCCCGCCAGATATTGCTGGCAGTGGCGCAGCAGGTGGCCCTGTAGCTCACTGCAATCCTGATACCCCTCTTGTTGCATCAGCTGCTGGCAGGCCGGGCTGCCGGTCCAGACTCCGGTCGGCACTTCGTCACCCCCCATGTGGATCTGCGGATCGGGGAATAGCTCGCACACCTCGTCGATCACTGCTTCCAGAAACGCATAGGTGCCGGGTAGGGCCGGATTGAGCACGTTGTCATCGAAATATTGCACCGAGCGGTAGCGGGAGCGATCAGCCTCTTCCACTAGCAGCTCCGGCAGCGCCTTGATGGCGGCGTGGCAGTGGCCCGGAATGTCGATCTCGGGAATGACGGTGATGCCGAGCTCACTGGCATAGCTCACCAGCTCCTTCACCTCGCTCTGGGTGTAGTAGCCGCCATAGGGTTCGGCGCCGCCGCTGAGCTGGGGCCCCACAGGCAGATCGTGGCCGCGCCAGGCGGCTAGCTCGGTCAACTGCGGGAAGGCCTTGATCTCGAGCCGCCACCCCTCGTCATCGGTCAGGTGCCAGTGGAAGCGGTTGAACTTGTAGAGGCTCATCAGCTTGAGCAGGCGCTTGAGGGTGGCCAGGGTGTGAAAGTGGCGGGCACAGTCGAGGAAGATGCCGCGAAAGCCAAAGCGGGGGGCATCGACCAGCTCGATGCAGGGCAGGCTCTCCCCATGTTGCAGATACCACTGTGCCAGGCTCACCAGACCGTGGCGCCAGCCAGCCTCGCCAGCTGCGGCTATGGTCACCCCTTCCGGCGTGATGGTGAGGCGATAGGCCTCGCTAGCCAGGGGCTCCTCGAGCAGCCGGATCTCCCCATCATGATCCTGTTCCAGCGCGAGCCCGGTCAGCTCGTTGAAATGGTCCAGCAGGGTGGTAAGCGACCCGGGCCCGCTGACATGGGCCCGCTCTGCCAGCCGGAAGTTGCCCTCCAGCAGCACCCGCTGATCCGGCTGGGGCACTATGCCAGCGAGGGGCTCGACCTTGGGCAGATCCGGGGCGTTGGGCCCGCTTGGCGGCAGGCCAAGATCCTCATCGGCCAGCACCACAGGCATCAGCTGGGGGCCTGTGCTGGCCTCGGGCAGGCTCAGGAAGAAGCCGCGTGGCATGTCGGAGAGTTTCTTGATGGGGGTGTTGCGACAGCAAAAACGCAGCTCCCGTTGCCCCTCCGCCGGGATCAGCACCTTGTAGCTGCCGCTCTGGCGTTCCAGTCTGGCACCTTCGAGGGAGGCGGGATCTATGTGACGCGCCAGGCAGAAGTGGAGCTTCCAGTGGGCTGCCGGCAGCTGGCTCAGGCTAAAGCGGAACCAGACGTCCTTGCCATCGTGCCGCTCAACCTGGGTGTGGATCAGGGGTGCAGACATGCAAATTCCTCTGAGGGAGTTAAGGGAACAAACAGGGCGATCATCTCCTTGTGGTACTGGTCAACGCGGGGAGGGATCCTGAGTGCGGAGATGGGCGCCCCCTGAAGCGGGCAGAGGGGGATCCTGTCCCCGCCTGCGGGCAGATCGAATTGGACAAGGCTCAGCAGTGCAGACATGGGAACGCCTCCGACTGGGCAAACAGGATGGCCCCCTCCAGTGCATCGGCTTGCGGGTGAACGAGGTTGACGTGCGCCAGCCGGGGGGCGAGGCGCATAC